>JAISSA010000137.1 GCA_031273365.1 Synergistaceae bacterium | reverse complement strand
ACTGTCCGAAACAGGAGTCGCCTGAGCGGAAACGAGAAACGGGTTTTAAGGAGAAGCAGATCGTCGAAGGGGAGGAATGATTTGTGAGGTTGAATGATTCGCAGACTCGAAAACTTTTGGAGTACACAGGGCAGCCACAACTCAGGCAACTCTCGCTCAATATGGCGCTGACAAGACTGAAAGGACTGTATAAAGCAAACCCGACGCCCGGCACAGTCTCAAAATGCACGGCGGATCTCAATGCTATTTTTGCGAAATTTGCAATGGTGATGAAAGATGATTACGAATGGATCATAAAATTGTAGGGGGGCAGTCCCATGTTAAAAACATTTGAACAAACCGCCGCACTGATCGCCGAAAACAAGCTGCTGCACATTTCCGGAACGGAATCGTTGTTGCGCAGGCTGCCGAAAGGCAACTGGATTGGCGGCTCGACGGAATATTCCATGGAAGAAAACGGCGGACAGGTCAGCGACAGCCTGTTGAACGTGCATGAGTTGAACTTCGACGATTACAGGTTCGCGTCCTATGACGCCGGAACGCTTGAGGCCATTCCGGGCGAAGCGTATCCGAACGGCTTCTCCATCGTTATTCTGCCGTTCGACAGCGAGGTGCATAAACGATACGCTCAAAACGCGGCGAATTATGAAGGTATTTTTCTTAAAAACATTGTGGGCTGGATTTCCGGCTTCAATCTGAACGCGACGGGCCAGACGCCGGTGGCGGCCAACGGCGTCACGGGCGAGGTGTTTACGGACAGGGCGGTTGTCCTGCATATCGGTTTGCCTGAGGATAAGACCGTACAGATCAATATCGTCAATATCTTTTCTCCGGACGCCAAAAGCCCCCTCATCACCTTCGGCGAGGAGGGATTCAGCGCCAGAACCTGCTTTGTGGATGGAAAAGAAGTCGTTTTTTCCGATTATATCGCGGAAAATCACCTGGATACGAAAATCCCCCTGATCGGCGACTATTCCGGCGCGGGCATCAACATTTCCATCAAAAGCGTCGCGGACGGCGTCGTCCATTTTTACGCGCCGGTTTTTAAAGGAATAGATTACCGTTTTGCCGAAAACATCCCTGACTATGTCTCCGCCTTTCACAGGGAAATCGAAAAACTCGACGTAAAGCCCGAATTCGCCTGCAACTGTATTCTTAATTTCCTGTACGGAGGGCTGGAGGGGAAAAATCTCGGCGGGTTTTATGGCCCCATTACCTTTGGCGAGATCGCGTGGCAGCTGCTCAACCAGACACTGGTGTATTTACAGATCATACAGGGGGCATGAAGCTCTCTGAGGCGGATGTGGCGGGGAGACAGGGAAACGGGGCAGGCAAAGCGCAGGCGTTCAGGGTCAGGGCAGCAGGGGAACGTGTCCCCTCGCCTCTGGAGCTCAGAGCTTGCCTTTCCCTGAAAGAAGAGAGGAAGGTTGAATGATGAGAAAAATTTTTATTGGCGTCTTGTTACTAACTCTGGTATTCGGTATCAGTAACGTGGCTGTTGCCGATGTAAAAAATGTTGTCGGTAAAACTCCCGACGGTAAGACTTATGGTTATTACGACAAAGGAAAAGATAAAATCAGGTATAGGGTTACAAAACTGGCACGGTTAGCGCCTGGATCCATGGTTATAGAAGTAAGAGAAGTGAAGAAGAATGGCCAATTGGGTGATGTATTTAATAATGTCAGCTGGCAATCTCTGGAAGATCCCCATGGCGTAGGGTTCCTCGTTTACGATATCCCGCCAGATACATTTCTTGACCTGGCTGAACTCCAGGGCAAGGGTCTCAGCATCATCGCTGTGGACACGGATCCATACTTTGCCAGGCCCAGAGAACGCAAATCCCCTCGCAATCTGGCTGATTTTGGTGGAATTGGTTACGATTGGCACATTATCAGAAATGAAGGGATTTTTTTCGAAGAACATGAGTTGCCCTCATTTACAGTTTGGTTTGTAGGGCCTTGATAATGCCATGTTTATAATCTAAGCCTCCCGGCGCGAAAATCTTCGAGCGTCTTCTTTGTGCGTGGCCGCGAGCCGGAAAGGGATTCCGTTTTTGAGAAAGGCGCTGACAGGCGTGTCCTTAACGGTCAGGCAAATTTTGGAAGTCCCGGAGCTGTCGGGTATGAAGCTGATAGCCGGCGAATCCGGCATCGAGAAAAACATCAGGAGCGTCAACGTCATGGAAGCCCCGGACATTGCCCGGTGGCTGAGGGGCGGAGAACTGTTGCTCTCGACCGGGTACCAGTTTCGCAACGACGTCGAAGGCTTTGAGGCGCTGATCATGGCCATACATGCGGCGGGCGCCGCCGCGCTGGGTTTCAAAAATCGATTTTTACAGGAATTCCCCCCAAAGGCGAAGGACTGCGCGAACGGCGTCGGTCTGCCGATTCTGAGCCTTCCGCTCGAGCTTCCCTATTCGGATATCATCCGTATCGTCATTATGCAAACGGACGAAGTGGAAAACATTCGCTTCTCCGAATCCGTTTTGCGTTCTTTCTCGGAGATCCTGACGGAGGGCGGAGGCATCGTCAACGTTCTCCAGAACCTGGCTCTTTTTCTAAAGTGCAGAGTGTGTTTTCTGGACGAAAGAACGGGAAAATTCTCTTATTCTTCAGGGGAATTTCTCGCAAACGAGAATTCTGCAACGAACAAAAGGGCGCTTCTGGAAAAATATCCGCATGAACAGCTGGTCCTTTCGCACCGCGCCTATGGAACCTTTATTTTCGAAAACAGACCGCAGGACGCCATGTGGCGCGTGGTGCTCGAACACGCGAAGGTGGCGATGCTCCTGGTTCTTCAGAAGGATATCGCCACCAGACAGGTCGAAGCCCGTTATCGTAATGAGTTTGTACAGGATTTGGCGACGGGCAACATCAGGGACTCCGAGGAAGTCATCAACAGAGCGCGGTCTTTTGGATGGGATCTGGCGGGAAAGCTGAGAGTCGTCGTCTTCGATATCGACAACTACAAAATTCATTTCGAGCAACCCCTGCCCAGAGAGAAAGTCGTCGGGCTGGAAGAGGCAAAGGAACGCATCTATTCCATCTGCAAGAACGAAATGCGATTGACGTTTCAAAACCTTCCCTACCTTACAAGGAGCGATTTTATCGCGTTTATCGTAAACGTGGACAACTATCCGAACTTCAAAACCCGATTGCGGCAATGCTGTAAAGACGTCCAGGAGAAAACCGGAACATGCGCAGGGTATTCCGTTTCCGTCGGCGTGGGGAACGAAAAATGCGATTTTTTCGGCACGAACGAAAGCTACGACGAGGCCCGGCGCGCCATAAAAATGATGCGCGCGGTAAACGGCGACGGCGGATTTCACGTCTGGGACGAGATGGGCATTCTGACCGTCCTCGCCCCTGTCGCCGACTCCGAGGAGGCTCGAAAATTTTTCGTCTCCCGGTTGGGCGGACTGGCGAAGGACAATGACCTGCTGCACACGCTCGACGTCCTGGTGAAACAGAACTGGAACTTCAGGGCCGCAGCGAGAGAGCTCAATATTCACTACAATACGATCCATTATCGTTACGAAAAAATCTGCGAAATCTCGAATGTCGATCTCTCCACAGGAGAAAAACGGCTGGAGATCGCCGTAGCCCTGAAACTTCTCTATCTCAATCCGAAGCTGGGATCGGCCTGACGCAGAGACACAGGAGCCGCGCGCATTGAAACCGGTTATCGCGCTCTCCGCTTCAGGCCCCTGATTGCAGTCCGGTATTGTCCAGCGTCAGGACAGTCCTCAACAGCACGTCGCAGCCTTTTTGGATATCTTCTTCCGTCGAAAATTCTTCCGGGGAATGGCTGACGCCGTTCACGCTGGGGATGAAAATCATCCCGCACGGAAACGACCTCGCCAGCGTCAGCGAGTCGTGAAACGCGCCGCTCGGCATGAGCGAACAGGAATAGCCCGCCTCTTCCGAGGCTTTTATGATCGCGTTTTTCACTCCGTCATCCATGAGCGCGGGGCTGGTCGAAGAAATGAACCTGAAATTGCAGGTCGTCCCGCTCGCCTCCGTGACGTCTCTGAGCCGGCGTTCGAGTTCGCTGTCGATCCTTTCGATCACCGGGAGCTCCTGATCCCGAATCTCCAGACTGAACGTGCAGCTTCCCGGAATGACGTTGACGGCATTGGGGCGAACCGCTATCGTCCCCACGGTGGCGACGGAGTACGCGTCGCCATGCGCGGCGACGATCTCCGGCGCCGACGAAATGAAACGCGCCCCCGCCACCAGCGCGTCTTTTCGATCGTGCATCCGCGTGCTTCCCGCGTGGTTCATCTCTCCCGTTATCGTCACCTCGCGGCGCTTCACCCCGGCGATGGCGGTCACGACCCCGATGGGCGTCCCGCTTTTGAAGAGCGAACCGCCCTGTTCGATGTGCAGCTCCAGCGAGCAGAGGACCGTTGCCCTCTCCCTCGCGGCTTTTCCCATTTCTTTCCAGTTCACGCCAAACGCCGCCAGCGCGTCGGCTCTCTTCACGCCCGCACTGTCCTCGGCCGTCGGCGAAAAATCCCCGAGGGACGCGCCGGAGAACGCGCCGCTGCCCATCATGCCGCTGCCGAACCGTGCGCCTTCCTCGTCCGCGAACACGACGACGTCCAGAGGGTGACGAAGCCTCTTCCCGGAGGACAGGAGCGTTTCCACGACCTCCAGCCCCGCGACGCAGCCCAGCGCGCCGTCGTACTTCCCTCCGCCCGGCACGGTGTCCAGATGGGAACCGATCAGGATCGCCGGCAAAGGTGCGCCCGCTTTTTCGCCTTTTTCGCCTTCTTCGCCGTCCAGCCGCGCGATGATGTTGCCCGCCGCGTCCGTCAGAGGGTCGATCCCCAGCGCGCGAAAATAAGACGCGAACAGCTCGCGCCCCTTTCTGTCTTCCTCTGAAAAGGCAAGTCGCGAATACGCGCCGCCGTCGTGCGCGCCACACAGGTAAAGTTCCTCAAGTCTCCTGACCACCCGAACGCCGTCCATTTTCATCTCGCCATCCCCCATCATTAATGCATAATCAGTAATTTTTCAGCAGCGTTCCCTGCGTATCGTGAACCTTGCCGTCGTAAACGACACGGCCGCGCGAAAGCGTCATCTCGACCCGCCCCTGAAGCCGCATTCCCATATAGGGGGTATGGCGGTTTCTGTAGAGCAGGTCTTCCGGTTTGACCGTCCATTGCGCCTCGGGGTCGAAAATCGTCAGATCGGCGTCGCTGCCGACTTGCAGCGCTCCTTTACGAGGGTAGAGGCCGAAAAGGCGCGCCGGTTCCGCGGAGATCAGCCGCACCAGTTTTTCCAGCGGCAGGCCCCGTTTTTTCACGCCCTCGGTAAAAAGCACGGGCAGCAGGGTCTGCACGCCCTGGATTCCGCCCCACGCCTCCATAAAATTACCGGTCGAATTCTTTTGGGATAACGTCGAGGGAGAGTGATCCGAGCCGATCACGTCGACGGCGCCGTCGAACACCCTCTTCCACATCCCCTCCACGGCCTCGCGGCCTCTCACGGGCGGAGCGCACTTCAAAACCGGCCCCGTGCGTTCGAGGTCTTCCTCCGAAAAGAGAAGATAGTGCGGGCAGGTTTCGACCGTCGCGTGGACGCCCTCGGCGCGGGATCGCGCAACGGCGTCCACGACCTCGGGAAGCGTGGCGTGGCAGATATGAACCGATGCGCCGGTTTCCCCGGCCATCTCCAGGACCATCTGCGTCGCCAGCCGTTCCGCCAGCGGAGAATGGGCGTCGAGAAAGGCGCGGACCGCCGCTTTGTCTGTATTTTTCAATTCCAAATTTCCCAATTCCAAATTTTGTAACGCCCTGGCCTCGCCTTTGGACGTCAGGGCCTGATCTTCGCAGTGGACGCCCAGCAGCAGGCCCAGTCGCCGGGCCTCTTTCATCCCCCTGAGAAGGACGTCCGGCGTCGCCTGGGGGAAGTCGTCTCCGGCGAAACATGTGAACGCCTTGAAGGCGACGGCTCCGGCTCGGGACATGGCCTCCATTTCGTTCACGTTGTCGTCGACGAGCCCGCCCCACAGGGCGTAATCCACCCTGGCGCGCGACGCCGCGGCCTTTTTTTTCAGTTCGAGGGCCTCGACGGAGACGACCGCGGGCCGGCCCGACAGGGGCATGTCGATCACGGTCGTCACGCCTCCCGCGGCGGCGGCTGCGGTGCCGGAGGCCATGTCTTCCCTGTCGGGAAAACCGGGGTCGTTGAAGTGAACATGAGCATCCACAACGCCAGGGAGCACATATTTTCCCCTCGCGTCCACCTCCGGGGCTCCGCGAAAATCGCACGACGCCGGGGAAGAGACGGCCGAGACAACGCCGCCGCTTATGCCGACGTCGGCCTCGATGATTCCTCCCGGAACGACGAGCCGCCCTCCTGAAATCACCAGGTCGAAGTTCACTCGACGTTCCCTCCCAGATAAGCATGACGGACGCGTTCGTCCCTGCGGATCGCGCTCGAGTTTCCCTCCAGTACGATTTTGCCCGTCACCAGCACATAAGCGCGGTGGGATATCTTCAACGCCATGCGCGAATTTTGCTCGACCAGAATGATGCTGACTTTTTCCTCCCGATTGATGTCGACGATGGCCCGGGCTATCTCCTGAACGAAGATGGGCGCCACGCCCAGCGACGGCTCGTCGAGAAGCAGCAGCCTGGGTTTGGCCATCAGTCCCCTTCCGATGACGAGCATCTGCTGCTCTCCGCCGCTCATGGTCCCCGCCGTCTGGGCGATGCGCTCCCTCAGACGGGGGAAAAGCGCCAGCACCATATCCAGCGATTCTGCGATTCCGGCCCTGTCTTTTCTGAGAAACGCCCCCATCATCAGATTGTCTTTTACCGTCATCAGGGGAAACACGTGCCGTCCCTCCGGCGCCATGACGATTCCGCGCGCCACGATCTCAACCGTGGAAAGCCGGTCGATGGGTTCTCCATCGAACAGAATGGAACCGCTCTCGAGGGGTTTGAGAGCCGTTATTGCGCGCAGGATCGACGTCTTGCCCGCGCCGTTGGCTCCAATGAGCGTGACGATCTCCCCCCTGTCGAGCGCGACGGAAACCCCCCGGAGCGCCATCACGCAGTCGTAGGCGACATGAAGATCTCTGGCTTCAAGGTACATTTTCGATCCCCGCTTTTCTCGACGAAGCGTTCGATTCCTGCGTCTCTTCGTCTCCGTTTTCTTCATTCACGTTTTCTTCATTCACATCTTCTTCGTTTTCATCTTCGCGCCCCAGGTAGGCCTCGATCACGAGTTCGTCGTTTTGTATCCCGGCCGGCGTTCCCTCGGCTATTTTTTTGCCGAAGTTCAGGACGACGATTCGGTCGCTGATGGTCATGACGGCCGACATGTCGTGTTCCACAAGTATGATGGTGACGCCGCGGTCCCGAATGCCCCGGACCATGCGTATGGCCTGCGTCGTCTCCTCGGAGTTCATTCCCGCGAAGGGTTCGTCCAGCAGCAGCAGCTTCGGATCGGCGGCCATGCCGATGGCGATGCCCAAAGCCCGGAGGTGTCCATGGGGCAGGGTTGACGCGATCATATCCCTGACGTCGCCCAGCCCCAGGTAGTTCAGGATTTCCGAGGCGCTTTCACGAAAGCGTTTCTCGTCCTCCCCGGCTGTTTTCGTTCCGAAAAAAAATCCGGGCAGAGAGGCGCGACTGCGCAAATGATGGGCCACGACGACGTTGTCCAGCGCCGTCATGTTCCTGAAGATCGTCGTTTCCTGAAATGTGCGGACAATTCCCTTTCGCGCCGCGATATGCGGAGATTGCGACGTGACGTCCTCTCCCCTGAAGAAAACCCTGCCCGACGTGGGCGTCAAAAAGGAGGACGCCAGTTTGAAGAGCGTGCTCTTGCCCGCGCCGTTCGGCCCGATGACGCTCAGAATTTCTCCTTCCTGGACCGCGAACGAGACGTCGTTGACGGCCACCAGCCCGCCGAATCGCTTTGTGAGGTTCCTGACCTCCATCAGAGGCGTCGGGTTCATCGGCGTCATGGCTGCCCCGCCTCTTCCTCCGGTTTACACGCCGGGCCGCCCGCTTTGGAGAAAAAATTGAAGGAAAAGGGCAGCTTTATACTCAGGAGTCCGTTCGGCAGCCACAGCATCATGCCGATCATGATCAGCGAGTAGATCAGAGGCTGGAACTGGTTCAGGCCCTGAAGCATTTCGAAGCTCAAAAAAAGCACGAACGCGCCCACAAAAGCCCCCCAGACGCTCCCCAGACCGCCCAGGAAGCAGTACAGCAGGAAATAAGTCGAGTCCTGAAACGTAAAGGTGGCGGGATAGACGCTCTGCTGCATTGTGACGAAGAAGGCCCCTCCCGTTCCGGCAAACGCCGCGCAGATCGCGAGGGCGATGACGCGCAGCCGGGGGACGTCGACGCCGAACGAGGACGCCAGATCCTCATTCTGCTGCAGGGAACGGAACAGCCACCCCAGCCGGCTGTTGACGATCCTGTAAAGCGAAGCGAAGCCCAGGATCGTCAGGAACGCGCCCAGGAAATAAAAAGCGAAGTGCTTGTCGATGGACGCAAAATCGGGAATGAGCGTAAAGCCGGCTATTTTAAGGGCTCCGGGCAACGGAAGGTTCAATATGCCCTTCGTTCCGTTTGTCAGCGAGGGAAAGCTCTGGGCCGTGAGCCGCGCCGTTTCGGTCAGGCTGAGAGTGATCATCGAAAAATAGACGCCCTTCAGACGAAGCAGCGGCAATCCCACAAGGACGCTGATGACGACGGTGATGAATCCCGCGCCGATCAGCGCGGCCCAGAAAGACAGCCCCAGTTTCGACACCAGGATGGCGGCCGAGTAACCGCCGACGAGGGCAAATCCGCCCTGCCCCATGTTGATCCGCCCGATATAGAACATCAGCCAGACGCCGGCGCTGATGAGGCTCAGGACGGAAGCCGTGGTCAGAACTCCGAGACGATACGGCTGTTCCCGGAACAGCCATGGAATCAAAACGAGGTACACCAGCAAAAAGAGCGACGCGCCCAGCGCCGTTTTGACTTTTGTCACCGCTTTGCTCCTCTCCTTGATAGTGAATCAAATTAAAAGGCCTGAGCTGCGCCCTCAAGCGACCGACACGGCTATATTTTTCCCGCCTCATACCGCTTTGCCCATCAGTCCGTTGGGCCTCACGGCAAGGAACGCGATCAATCCGATGAAGATAATCAGGTAGGTTTCGCCGCCGGGGAAAAAATGATACCCGAGCGACTCGACCATCCCCAGCGCCAGCCCGCCGGCGATGGCTCCGGAAATGGCTCCGGCGCCGCCCGTCATGATCATGATGAATGTTTTGATGGAGATCCAGTTCCCAAGGCCGGAATTGACCCCCGAGATGGGCACCAGTATGGCTCCGGCCATGCCCGCCAGCATAGCGGCGAGAGCCCAGCCCAAAATCGCGTAGCGCGCGGTGTTCACCCCCATGAGAGAGGCCGTCTCGGGGTCCTGGGCCATAGCTCGCAGCGCCCGCCCCGGCTTCGTATAGCGCATGAAGAGAATGAACGCGACGATGAAAAGAAAGGAAAGCCCAATCACGAGCAGGCGTCCTCTGGGAATGAAAACGCCGCCCAATTCGTAAACGCCGCTCACCACGGCCGGAACGCCGCGATGTTTCTCCCCGAAAAAAATCAGGACAAGACTTTCGATCATCATGGCCGTGCCGGCGGAGAGCAGCATCGAGCTTTCTTCTCTCACGCTGCGCCTCATGACGCGCCTGAAGAGGAAAATCTGAAACAGGCACCCGACCGCCGCCAGAGTCAGGGCCGAGGCCAGCAAAGCCACGAAGAAAGGCAGCTTCATTCCGCCGTAAACGTAGTACGTCACAAACCCGCCCAGGACGTAGAGTTGGCCGTGCGCGAAATTGAGAACGTTCATGAGGGAAAAGATCAGCGTCAATCCCAAAGCGATGAGCGAGTATTGCACGCCTGTGTAGATTCCATTGAAAAGCACCTGTCCCAATGCCACCCCTCCTGACAGAGCCGACGGCTCTAAAAGCGACCGACCTCCGCTTCGCACGAAGGTCGATTTTCGCGTAAACGTTCAAGCCCGGGGGGGCGTGCTACTCCACACTGCCGACGAACAGGGTTTTGAAGTCTCCGCCTTCGTAGACGCTGACGACCATCGGGACGGAAATCTGGCGCTTCTGCAGGAAGTATGGGGTCCCGATGTAGTGAAGCGGACGCCCGTCCTTCAGGTAGGGATTGGGCATGGAGAACGTGTCCATAGCGGCCTTGAACTTCGATACGTCTTCAATGGCCTCGGGACCGGCCTGTTTCAGGGTGTTCAGGATAATTTCGAGGGCGTAGACCTTGGTGCCTGCCTCGTCGTTCCACTCGCCCGCGACTTTCTCGTAGCGTTTCATGAACTCCTCCATCTGAGCGCTGCGGATTTCGGGAGTGCTGGCTCCTCCGACGGAGATGAAGCCGTCGGCCGCATCGCCCGCAAGCTCCGCGATCACCCTCGCGTCCTGCGCCGTCTCCGTGCTGAGGATGCCCCTGAAGCCCAGCTCACGGGCCGTTTTGATCAAAAGCGGCGTATCCGAGGGCGCTGCGCCGGCCAATACCAGAAGGTCGGGCTTTTTCGCCACGACGCCCGACATGACGGGGAAGAAGTCCGTCGTTCCGGGCTCGTAGGTGTCTTTGTCGGCGAGGATTTCCAGTTCGAGCTTTCTGGCGGCCTCCACCCCTTCATCCCTCTGGTTGAGCGACTCTGAATCGTTGCGCGCCACGAAGGCAATCGTTTTGATTCCCTTATTGTCCATGAGATACCTGTAGATGACCGGGCCCGCCTGATAAGAGGCGATCATGCCCAGGATGGCGTTGGAGGCCGGGGCGGTGAACAACTTTTTGGAGAAGGCGTAGGGTATGCTGATGGCGCCGCCTTTTTCGATGACGGGAACAATGGCCATGGAGGTCGGATCGATATTGGGGCCGATGATGTAGTGAATCTTTTCCTCGTAAATCAGGCGTTCCGCTCCGGAAACCGCGACCTTCGGGTCGTTGCGGTCGTCTATGGCCACGATCTGAATTTTGTACTTCTCTCCGCCGATCTCGAATCCGCCCTTTTCGTTGATGATCTCGGCGGCAGCCTCGGCGCAGTAGCGATTGACCAGTCCCCAGGACGCCGCGGGACCGCTCATGACGCCCAAAACGCCTATTTTGAGAACCTTCTCGGCCGCCGAGGCGGCAGCGACGCCTGAAAAAACGCACATTATTACGAGCAATAAAGCAAAAATCCTTTTCATTACAGAACCCGCTCCTCTCAAATTGCACCTTTCACATTGCACCTCTCACATTGCACAAACTCTTCTGCAAATAAGTCCCAAAATCAGGCCCCAAAATCTTCCACTCGAACGATCACCTCCGTTCCAATCTGCCGCAGCCGAACGGCGATGTTCTTTCCGAACTTCCCTCCTCGTTTCGACAAACGAGTTCTCCCCTGACAAACGTGGCCACGGGAAGACCTTTCCCCTTTAATCCCGCGAAAGCCGATATGGGGTTTAGATATAACAGGGAGTCGGACGTGATCTCCCACTCCCGTTCGGGGTCGAATACGACAAAATCGGCGTCGAAACCGGCTTCGATCGCGCCCTTGCGTCCGTAAAGCCCGAAGACGCGGGCCGGTCCCTCGGACAGACGGCGCGAAAGAAGCGTTGGGCTCAAATGTCTTTGCCGTACGGCGTGATCGTAGAAAACCTGCATCGTCGTCTGGACGCCGGAGATGCCGCCCCACGCCTCGAACACTCCGTTTTTTTCGTCCTTTTCATCTTTTTCGTCTTTTTCGTGAGGCGCGCACGGCGAATGGTCGGAGGCGACGCACTGGAGGGTTCCATCCACGACATAATTCCACAGGCGCTCTCTCGCGTCCCGGTCTCTCAGAGGCGGCGCGCATTTATAGCGCATCCCCTCCCGCAGAAAATCGTCCTCCGAGTAAACGAGGTAGTGCGTACAGGTTTCGGCCGAGACGGGAAGACCTTCCAGCCGCGCCCGCCGGATGCGTTCCGCCACGTCGGGGTGACTGACGTGACAAATATGAACCTTCGCGCCGGTTTCGCGAACCAGCTCGACGACGTTTTCCACGGCGATCAGCTCCGCGGACAGTGGACGCGAACGAAGGAAATCCGATCGCCTGCCGCGCAGGCATTCAGGCTCAGGGGGGCAGAGCTCGCTCAGCCCTGGGCTTCGCTGGCCCCCCTGAAACCCCCAGTATCGCCCTGAATGGCTGTCCGGGCAAAAGTGTACGCACGGGGGGTGAACGGATGCCCCGCATCCTTCCCTCTGAACGCGCGTTTCTTCGTGTTTTATAATAGAATAATCTTCCGCGTGGAAGCCGACCAGCGCGCCGAGAGACGCGGCCTTCTGCAAAATTTCCCGGACGGCGCCCATGTCGAGCGAGCGGTAATCGGACGAAACCGGGCCGATAAAAATTTTGAAAGCGACAACGCCGGCATCGTGCAGCTCCTGCATTTTCTCCGGAACGTCTTCGACGAGGCCCCCCCAAAAGCCGTAGTTCACAAGGGCCTTATCCCGAACAGCCGCGTGTTTCGCGCGGAAAAGAGAGGCGTCCGTCAGAGCGGGTTCATTTTGAAGCGGCATGTCGAGCACCGTCGTGACGCCTCCCGCCGCCGCCGCCAGCGTCCCGTGCTCGAAATCCTCGCGCCACGTGTATCCGGGGTCGTTGAGATGGACATGAACGTCGATTGCCCCCGGAAAGACGCACCTCCCGGACGCGTCCTCCGTCCGGCGCGCCTCCCACACGACGTCTTTGCCGGTGACTGCGGTTATCTTCCCCTGCGCCACGTAGATATTTCCCTCAAAAAGGCTCCCGGAGGCAACGATTGTTCCATTTTGCACAAGCAGATCAAAAATACTCCCCACCCCCGCTTTCAGGATACTCGCCAATGTCAACAGGTTAAGCCAAAACCGCGGGGCTCTGCCCCAAACCATGGGGCTCTGCCCCACACCCCGCAGGGGATTTTTTCCCAGTCCCCTGACCCCGTTAATTTTTCCCGGTTCCTTTACCTGGCGAACTATGCATGACGGAAACAGGATAATATGTTCGCGTCGTAAATTCATTGTGTAGTATACACAAAATCCGCGCGATATTTAGTTATATATTTCCAATGCATTCCGCGCCCGCCTTCCCTATACTCGCTTTCCAATAGCACTGAGCCGCGTCATGAAAGCGTTTCGCCGCGGCAAACTCACAGGAGGCGATTTCATGGGTTATCCCAAAGGGAATCTGGTCAGCCGCGCGATCGTGAAGCCGGGCATCTACAGCGTCATCCCGCCGGAAGGAAGGGTTCTCAACGTTCTTCCTCATTTCGAGGGTTTTGCCACGACGATCCTCGCTTCGCCCAAATACGGAGCCAGCTTCGTTTTCTACGTGTCCGGCGTCACGCCGGGGGCAAGGACCCTCAGGACATGGTGCAGGGAGGAGGGCATCGAGAGCTTCGTTTACTTTATGGACGAGGAAACGCCCGGAAAGGGGGAGCTCACGGTTCGCGTCGGAGATGAGGAGAAGACGCTTTCGCAGGGCGGCTACGCTTACGCTCCCGCGGGGGTCGGCATGGACCTCTCCAACAAATCCCCGGCCGGAATGCGCGTTCTGCTCTACAAGCAGCGCTACGTTCCGGTCGAGGGCTTCGAGCCGCGCACCGTGTGGGGCAACGTCAACGAAATAGAGGAGAGAATTTACGACAACATGGAGAACGTCTTCGTTCAGGACCTCCTGCCCATGGACCCCGGCTTCGACATGAACTTCCACATCCTCAGTTTCGAGCCTGCGGGGAGCCATCCCTTCATCGAAACCCACGTACAGGAACACGGGGCATACGTTCTTTCCGGGCAGGGCGTCTATATGCTCGAAGAGGATTACGTCCAGGTGCAGAAGGAAGACTTCATATGGTTCGGGCCATTCGTCAAACAGGCCGTCTACGCGACGGGACGCGAGCGGCTGAGCTACATCTACTCCAAGGACTTCAACAGAGACGTGGAACTTTAAAGCGGGGAGACGGAACATGACAAAAACGGGAAAGTTTCGTGTGGGAATCATCGGCGGCGGCATATCGGGAACGGCTCTGGGCTATCATCTGAGCCTCTACGACGACGCGGAGGTCGTTTTATTCGAGAAAAACGCCATAGGCTGCGGCACAACGGCCAAATCCGCCGGCACGGTCTGCCTCTTCGACGATTCTCTGCGCAATCGATACTGGGACGTGCGCCTCTATGGTTTCGAGTCGTACCTCAAAATGGAGCGGGAGGAAAAGGGCTCCACCGGGTTCGACAAAACCGGAACTCTGGTGGTCGCCACCTCCGAGCCGGTCGAGAAGACCATTAAGACGGGCATCGCCCTGACGCAGGCCGCGGGCTATGAAGGCGAATACATCACGGACAGGGCCCGCATAAAGGGCATATTGCCCCTGATCGACGTCGAAAACATCCTCGGCGCGGGGTACACGCGGGATGACGGCTATTTCGACGGGACCATGATCTCCAACACCTGGGCCCGCAGGATGCAGAAAAACGGCGCGACCGTCCATACCATGACGCGGGTCTCGGAGATCGTCGTGACGGGAAACAGGGCGACGGGGATAAAAACCGCCGACGGGACGCGGCACGAGTTCGATTGCGTTGTGGACTGCACCGGCCCATGGAGCGGGTTCACAGGCAAAATGGCCGGTCTGGACGTCCTCATCTGGCACACCAAAGCGGAGGCCTTCTTTCTCAGCCCTCCGGGGAAAAAGCTGGGCTACGTCTTTCCGGTGCTGAAATACCCGGCGTTTTACGCGCTCCGGGCCGGCGATAACGTCTTCATCTGCAAATCCCACCTCTCGATGGATTTGAACAACCCGATGCACGCGGGGCAGTGGGACCCGGACAAACTCCCCGCCACGGGCGGCACGGACGATTACTTCATCGAGTTTCTCCTTGAACAGATGCAGGCCTCCGTGCCCGGCCTCGTGGAGAGCGGGCTTGTTTCCTCCTGGCTGTCCTACAGGGCCGAGCCGAAAGATTTTCTGCCCCTGCTGGGAGAGACCCCGGTCGAGGGCTACGTTCTGGCTACGGGTTACGGCGGCAACGGCATCATAGAAGCTCCCGCGGCGAGCCGCGACCTGGCGAAGTTCATTATGACGGGGGAAAAGACTCCGCTGCTGGAAGACTGGGCCTTCAAGCGCCTTCTGAGCTGAGAGCGGACAACATGAACATCGCCGTCTGCATCAAACAGGTGCCCGTTTCCAATAACGTCTCCGTCGATCCCGTCACGCATTCGCTGGTGCGGGACAGCGCGGAAAATACGCTCAATCCGGCGGACGCGAACGCGCTGGAGGAGGCCATTTCGCTGAAAGAGCGGTATGGGGGAAAGGTGGTTGCGTTCACGATGGGCCCGCCCGCCGCGGACAAGGCGCTGCGCACGGCCGCGGCAATGGGGGCGGACGAGCTCGTCCTGATCACGGACAGGGTTTTCGCGGGCTCGGACACTCTGGCGACCGCAAGGGTCCTTGCGGCGAGCGTGGGGCGTTACGGCGCGTTCGACCTGATCCTGGCCGGCTCGGAGTCCTCCGACGGGGCGACGGGGCAGGTTGGCCCCATGATCGCGGAGTTCATGGCCCTGCCTCACCTCACGGAGCTGAAGAGCGTCGAGGCCGTGGAGGCGGGTTGCCTCCGGGGCGTGAAAAAATTCAAAAATGGCGGAGCGCAGGTTCGCGTGCGGCTGCCGGCCGTGCTGACCCTCTCTTATGGATGCAACGAACCGAGGCTGCCGACGTTTGCCTCTCAGATAGCCGCGAAGAAAAAAAACGTCACGGTGCACACGAACGAAGATCTGGCGCTCCCCGGGGACGCGGTGGGGCTTTCGGGCTCGCCCACGGAGGTTATCGACAGCTTCGAGCCCGAAAAGAAAAAGAACGCGGCGTTTCTCTCAGGCAGCCCGGCCGAAATCGCGGAGAAAATCCTGAGCCTGATTGAAGAGGGTAACAATATAGTCATCAGATAGCTAAGTTTTCATTGTAATAGCTATCTAAAACGTCTATAAAAGCCCTCCATACCGGGTAATCGGTATGCAGCTCAAGGTGAAAGCCCTTGAGATGAACAAATTTAACTGCTGGCA
>JAISSA010000091.1 GCA_031273365.1 Synergistaceae bacterium | reverse complement strand
ATTCCCGGCAGCGTGGACCGGCAGGTTCTTCGCGACAGGGATGGACTGCCTTACGTGCCGGGCAAAACCCTGACGGGCATCCTGCGGGACGCCGCGGAATGGGTGGCCTCGGTTCGCGACAGGGCGGAAGGAGGCGACGAATGGAAAAATGCCCGGATTGCCCTGTTCGGAGAGCAGCCCGAGACGTACGAAGGGGGAAGAAACGTCGCCGCCGCTGAGGCCGCCATTGGAATCGACAACGCGACATTTTCAAAGGGCATTCAGAAGTACCTGGCCAGGCGCAAAGACGTCCTCGAATCCCTCTTCGTCGTTCGACCCGGTGTGAAAATCGATCCGGCGACGGGACGTTCATCGGAACGATTTTTGTTTTCCACGGAAGAGGTTCGGGGTGGATGCAGCCTTTTCGCAACGCTGACGCTTCGGAGAACCCGCGCGCTTTCGGAGAATGCAGAAATGCTGAAGAAAGCAGAAACGCTGCTGCAGGACGCGGTCAATGCGGTGCGCCGCATCGGCGGCGGGCGACGGCGAGGAGGAGGGCGGTGCAGACTGAAGCTGTGCAACGCAATCCCGACGCCTCAGGAAAACCCTGACCAAAATGCCGACGCTCTGAGGGGTCATACGGTAAATCCAGGTGACGCGCTCGAGCTGGATTTTCGGCTGACGACGCTGCAGCCGGTCGTCATCAACAAAGTCACGCTGGGCAACGTGGTCAGGAGCGACGTGACCCTTCCCGGCGTCGTCCTGCTGCCCTGGCTGACCCGGGAGGTGCTGGGGCCACTCGACCAAAGGTGCGTGCAGGACGCCGTGATGAACGGAGAATTTTCCGTCGGAAGCTTCCTGCCCGAGTTCGACGAGCATCTCGCCTGGCCCGTACCCCTGTCCTTCGCCAGCTATAAGGACTCGGATGGTCAAGTTATTGTCAACCGCGTCGTCACGGCGGCCGATCCCCAAAGACAAACAAAGGACCTGCGTTCCGGGTACGTTTTTTTCGAAAACGCGGATACGCTTCGTTACGCGACCTCCGAGAAATTTTTGACCCTGCGTACTCATAACACGGTGGAAGACAGCGTGCAGCGCCCGACGGAAAACGTGGGGGGGCTCTTCACTTACGAGGCCATAAGGGAAGGCATGACTTTTCGCGGAACGGTCAGAATCTCCGCCGCCTTCTGGGAAAAAATTCGGGAACAACTGCCGCCGGAGAACTGGGAAAAAATGCGAAAAGGGTTCACCTCGATAGGCCAGTCCCGCAAGGACGAGTACGGAAAAATCTCGCTGGAATACGTCGGGCCTTCCGAAAGGCACGGGGAAACGCCGGAGCTTATCGAGTGCGCGGGGAACAGGTACCTGATCGTTTATATGGCCTCGGACGTCCTCTTCCGGGATGACAATCACGCCTATACCGCAAAGCCGGATGATCTGCGCAAGGGTTTGGAGAAGGTGTTGGGGGTGACGCTGGAGGCTCTGATATTTGACGAAGAAATTTCGCCGCTCGGCGGAGACCGGGGGCACAGTCTGCGCACCGGCAGACGCGAGTCGTGGCACACGAAATGGACTCTGCCCCGCCCCTCCCTTGTGTACCTTCAGGCCGGGAGCGTTTGCGTGTTCAGAGTCGTCGAAGGCGTCTGGGACCCGGAGAAGGCGAAGAAGGTGCAGCAGGAGGGTTTTGGAGGCCGTCGCGCTGAGGGGTACGGAAGACTGCTGTTCAATCCCGGTTTTTTGACGAACTCGGAGCTGATCATTCAACAATCTCAGCCGGAAATTCAGGAGCCGGAAACGACAGAACCGGAAGCGACAGATCCGTTTTTACGCCTCCTTCAGGACGAATCGCTGAAAAAACGCTATACCCGCCTTGTACGTCGGCAGATTTACGGCAAAGTTCCCGCCGAAGGAGGGGATGGAGAGTTCTTTGGAGGGTTGAAGTGGGAGCGCGGCAAAATGCCGAGCGCCAGCCAGTTTGGAGCGCTCAGGGAGGCCGCGACTCTGATCGGAGACGGAGAAAACGGTCTTGAGGCGTTTTATGATGGATGGCTTGACCCGAAGTTCAAATCAGACACCGAGATACAGCAAAAATCATTGAAAACATGGGATAAAACGTGGTTGGACCAGATTAAGCGAATCGTGGACGGCAACATCGACGTTGAGACATTCCTCGAGGTTCCCGACGAACAGAGGCTCGTCGACTCTCAAAGGCTTTTTGGCGAATTTCGTCCCTTCGCTCTGCGCACGTTTTTTGACATTCTTTGCGAGGCGGTTTTCGACTGGGAACAGGAGCGGAAAAAACACCAGGCCGAGGAAGGAGAGGTGGCGCAACCATGAGCCGCGACGTCAGGGGAAAGGTGAAGATCACAGGGAAGCTGGTCGCGCATACCCCGATAGCCGTCGGGGGCATGGGCGGGGGAGAACAGGTCGACCTCGACATCGCCGTCGACGGGCAGGGACGTTATTACATCCCCGGCTCCAGCCTGACGGGCCCCATGCGCGCGTGGGCCACGGCCAGCCTGGAGTCGGTCGGGAACAATATCGAGGATATTCTCGATAAACTGTTTGGTTATATCGGAGAGCGACAGAACACAGGACAGGCCAGCGCGCTTTTTGTCGAAGACGCGTTCCCTGTTGAAGTCAATCCGGATATCCTGCGCACTTTGCGCGAGCGCCGTCATGGCATATCGATAGACGCCTGCACGGGCACGACAAAAAAGGGGTTTCTTTATACCCGCGCGCTGCTGCCCCGGGGGATGGCTTTTCGTCTGGAGATGGAGCTGGACCTGACGCCAGGTGACGCGGAGCATACAGAAGCGCTGCGACACATCCTCGACGCCCTGGCCAGGGGAGAGATTCGATTCGGGGCGAACAAAACGCGCGGCTTCGGCGTCCTGTGTCTGGAGGAATTCCAGGTGGATCGTTATGATTTTGCCGACGTCAGCGACCTCGACCGCTGGCTGAGGGATGAACCGGCGAACGGACGGGGGCTCGATGCTCTGCGGGAACCGTCGACGACACGACTCAAATCCCTTCAGCGATACGACGTCTCCATCGAATGGCGGCCAACCTCCGGCATTATGGTGAAGGCGGGCAAAGACGGCTCGGAGACTAAGATGCTGCCGCTGGTCAGCGGGACCGGCAGGGGACTGACGCCCGTTATTCCCGGAGCCTCGTTAAAGGGGGTTCTGAGAGCTCAGGCCGGGAAGATTCTGCGCACGCTCTTCAACGACGAGTGTAAAGACGTGGTGGACGATCTTTTCGGCAGCACGGAACGCGGCGGGCGGCTTCACGTCGACGACGTCTACTATGAAGTGGCGCAACCGCTGTCCTATCCGGAATGGCTCGGTGAAAATCCGGAGGCGCTGGACCGCATCAGCACGCGCCGGGAACACGTCGCCATCGACCGCTTTACGGGCGGCGCGTCCGATGGCGCGCTTTACAGCGCGCGTCCCGTGAAATGTTCGGAAGAGGAGCCCCTGGAAAAATGGACGCCCATAAAGATTTCCGTGGACTTTTCCAATCCGGCGCCTCAGCCGTCGATAGACTCCAACATCGAACTGGCCCTGCTGAAGCTTCTGATCCGCGACCTGCAGGAAGGTTATATCCCCGTCGGGTTCGGAACGCGCCGCGGCCTGGGAGAGATCGGGGTCGATAAGGTGACATGGACGCCGTGCCCGGATGAACCGAACATACAGGAAGCCTGGCAGGCTTTTATTCGAGGCCGGAGGGAAGTGTAAAAATGGAAACAGTATACCTGAAAACGAAACGCCCTGAGAAGATAACGGCACAGAGCGCGCTGGATTGTTTTGACTTCAAAGATGACGGCTCTGCGATTGTGCTGCTTTACACCCCTTCCTGCTGCCGTTTCGGCAGTCTTTCCGAGATCGTCACAGTGCCGAATGTCTTCGAATGGCGCTGCTTTTCGCAGACCCGCGAAGTACGCTGGGTCCGGTGCGGCAGTTCCAATGAGGGAATAGCGTCTCTTCTGGAAGAAGTGACTTCGTGCGACGAGGGGAAACAATATGAGAGCCTTCAGGGACAATACCTTCTCTGGGGGAAAAAAGGGAGAGGGGAAAACGTCCTCTTCGAGCACCGCATGGGCGAGCTGAAGGTTCCCTGTGAAATACAGGATGGACAAAGAGTTTATCTTGAGTTCAGGGAGTATTTTTCCGAGGACGACTACGGCAACCTGACCTTCTTCGCCGAGCGCCTTACAGGGCTGAAAGCGCTGTCCGCAACGGAGATGCCGGACGACTGAAGCAGCCGTTTCGCTTCATCGTTTTTCACCTCCATAAAGCCGTGCGTAAACCGTCCTATATAATCGTGATGCTTTATAATTTCCCGGAAGACCGGGGCTTCGAGTATGTTGAATTTTAAGTATGTTGCATTATCGTTAGGTTTTGTTATGTACAAAGGATCGGTGACGGAATGGCTTTTGGTCCGGAATATGTTTACGGCCTTCAGGCCGCGTTGAACGAAAGCCTTCCCTGGCGTGTTTCGAGGGTCGAGGGCGGGGAGTCGTGGGTTGCGCTGCATGTCTCGGGGGTAGACGGCGCTCTGAAAAAATCGGAGGATCGCTTTCTGATCTCCTGGGGAGCGGGGAGCGCCGGATGCTGTCTGGCGGACGGAGCCTCCGTCGATGCCCTCAGGAAGGGAGCGCCTGCCCGGATGCCGCTTGTCGAGGCCCTGAAAAGTCGTTTTGCGAAAGGGCAGATTGTGTCGGCCCGGCAGCTGAACTTTGACCGGGTTCTGGAGCTGGAGGTCGTGCGCTTCGTCGCGGCGGGCTTTGGGGTCAGGTATTACCTGGTGCTGGAAATGACCGAACCTGTGGGCAACCTCGTTCTGCTCGACGAGAAACGCAGGATAGAGGAGCTGGCGCGCCACGCGTCGCCCGACGTCAACCGTTACCGGACGCTTTTGCCCGGGCACCTGTACGTCCCGCCGCCGACATTCGAGGGCCCTCTGCCCTCCGAGGTCGAAAGTCTGGAGTTCGAACAGGTCTTCAACCTTCGGGGAATCGGACGCCCTCTGGGCCGCCTGATCGACGCCCACTGGGAGGAGCGCGATCCCGGGCAGTGGCTTGCCGATCTGCGGCGTCTGCACACGGACGCTTCCGTCCTCTGTCAGTGCACGGACAGGGGATATTTCACGCGGTTTCCCCGCCCCTTCGGGGAGACGAAAACGCTTGGGCAAAACGCGCTTTCCGCCGCCCGGGAGGGCGTGGCGCGTCCGCTGCTCGCGGGCTCGCGTTCCCGCCTCCTGCATGAGCTGAACGTCCACCTGGAGCGAGCGATAAAGTCGAAGGAACGCCATCTCGAGGGCCTGATGAAGCAGCTCAGAGACAACGCCGGCGCGGAGGTCTTTCGCCGAAAGGGAGAGCTGCTGCTTGCCGGCCTCGCCGAGGTCCCCCCGCGCGCGGAGAAGGTCGTCCTGAGCGAGTGGGGAAGCGGGCAGTCGCTTGAAATCGAGCTGGATCCGAGGTTGTCGCCCTCCCGCAACGCCGAGCGCTACTTCAAAAAATACAAAAAGGCGCGCGTCGATCCGCGGAAGGTCCGGGAGGAAATCGAGTCTCTGAGGGGCGCCGTCGAAGAACTTCGGGAACAGAGGGACCTTCTGGACTCCATCGACGACCCGGCGAGGCTGGAAGAGGCCGTGCGCGACGTCGAGGAGTGGCTGGCGTCGCAGGTCAAAAAGGGAACAAAAAAAGAAGGCCCCGCGGGAAAAGGCGCAAAAGCGAAAAAAGCACGGAAGGAAGCCCTTCCTCCGCATTTGCGTTTTGAAGTTGGCGGATGCACGGTTCTCGTGGGGCTCTCGGCGCGGGGCAATCGTTTCGTGACCTTCAAACAGGCGACAGGCGACGACCTGTGGCTGCACGCTCATGAAATTCCCGGCGCTCACGTGGTCGTGAAGGGCGTCGCGGGCAGGGCCGGACTGGAAGGGGCAGCGCCGGAGCAGAAAGACCTGCTGGCCTTCGCGGCGTCCCTGGCTGCTGCGTACAGCCGGGGCAAAGACGCCCTCTCCGTGCAGGTGGACTACACGGAACGCCGCCACGTCCGTCCGGTCCCCGGCGCGGCCATCGCGCTGGTGACCTATACAAACCCCGGAACGATAAGGGTCGGCCCGAACTTCTGGAAAGAGTATCTGGCGAGGTCAGCGGGTCTGGCGGACCGCTGACCCCTGTACGATGTCCGGGCCCGCACAAAAGCGCGTCCCGTCAAATCCGGTCCCTCTGAGCGATCGCAGGGGGACCGGGTTTTTCAGTTTTTAGTCCAATGTTAACAAATTAAGCACAAACCGTGGGGCTCTGCCCCTCGACAAAAACCCCGCAGGGGATCTTTCTCAGTCCCCTGACCCCGTTAATTTTCTTCGGTCGGGACCAGCTTGCCGGGGTTCAGGATTCCCTGCGGGTCGAACGCCAGCTTGATGGCGCGGTGGATGGCGGCCTCCTCCGGCGTCTTTGTGGACAGAAGCGCCGGCAGCTTCAGGAAACCGACGCCGTGCTCTCCGCTCCCCACCCCGCCGAGCTTCACGGCCTCGGTGATCAGCTCCTGAAAGTACTCCTCCGCGTACACGCCCCACTTCGCGGGCGGCATGTCGTCGGGCTTGACCGGTATGGGGTGCAGGTTTCCATCAGCGATGTGCCCCAGAATCGCCACTCTGACGTTCCACTTCTTCGACACCTCTTCAATTGTCTTCATCATCTGAGGGATGGCGGAAAGCGGCACCACCAGGTCGCCGGACAGCGAGCAGTACGGGTCGTAGGCGCGCATCCCCTCCGCCAGGTTCTGGCGCACGTTCCAGATCATCGCCGAGTCGATTCGGCTCTCC
>JAISSA010000013.1 GCA_031273365.1 Synergistaceae bacterium | reverse complement strand
CGCGAGACGGTCATCGCCCTGCGCTTCATGACTGCGCCCCAGTCGAGGCGCGGGTTATCGACGAGGACGCCGACGCGCTTCGCCTCCGACCTGACGGCGGTCAGCAGCTCCGCGGCGTGGAGCAGCACCTTCGTGGGGATGCAGCCGACGTTGAGGCACGTGCCGCCGATGCTCTTCTTCTCGATCAGCGTCACGGAGACGTCGACGGAGCGGCCCAGGCGCGCGGCGTGCACGGCCGCGACGTAGCCCCCCGGCCCCGCGCCGATGACGACGATCTTTTTCGTCATTGCGGCGTCTCTCCCCGCAAAATCAGATGCCGGGCGGCAAGAACTTCATCCGGGCGGGCCACCGCCGTGTTTTTCGGGGTGTCCGTCACCATCGCGGGGTTCGCGGCCGCCTCTCCGGCGATCGCCCTGAGCGCCTCGACAAAGCCGTCCAGGTCGGCCTTCGACTCCGTTTCCGTCGGCTCGATCATCAGCGCCCCGTCGACCACCAGCGGGAAGTAGACTGTGGGCGGATGATAACCGAAGTCAATCAGCCGCTTGGCGACGTCGAGCGTCGTCACGCCCTGTTTGCGCTGGATGGCGTCGTTGAAAATGCACTCGTGCAGGCTCGGCTGGGGGAAGGGGAGGTTATAGACGCCCTTCAGCCCAGCTTTGACGTAGTTGGCGTTCAGGACGGCCATTTCCGTGACGTCTTTCAGGTGCTTGCCCAGCGTCCGGGTGTAGGCCAGCGCGCGAACGAGCACCGCAAAATTGCCGAAAAACGAGTGCAGGCGGCCGATCGAAAGGGGCGCGTCCGAGGAGAGCGTGTACCGGTCCCCGTCCTTCACGACGCGGGGAACGGGGAGGAAGGGCTCCAGAACGTCGCGCACCACCACGGGGCCCGCGCCGGGCCCGCCACCGCCATGGGGGGTGGAAAGCGTCTTATGGACGTTGACGTGCAGGACGTCGATGCCCATTTTTTCGACGTCGGCGTACCCCATGAGGGCGTTCAGGTTGGCTCCGTCGCCGTAGACCAGACCGCCTTTTTCGTGGATGATTTTCGCGATCTCCGCGATATGGCTTTCGAAGATGCCGAGCGTGTTCGGGTTGGTGATCATGATGCCCGCGGTGTCCTCGTCCATGACCTCGCGAATCGCCTCGGGGGTCATGATGCCGTCCTGCGAGAGCTGAACGGGCACGGGGCTGTAGCCGCAAAGAGCCGCGGACGCCGGGTTCGTGCCATGCGCGGTGGCGGGCATGATGATTTTACGGCGCTGCCGGCCCCTGTGGGCGTGGTAAGCGTGTATCATCAGCATTCCCGCCAGTTCGCCCTGCGCACCGGCGGACGGCTGGAGCGACGCGGCGTGCATTCCCGTGATTTCCAGAAGGTCCCGCTCCAGCGCGTACATCAGCGAGAGCGCGCCCTGAATGCACTCCACGGGCATCATGGGGTGCAGGTTCGCGAAGCCTGGAAGCCCGGCCACGCGATCGTTGATCTTGGGGTTGTATTTCATGGTGCAGGAGCCCAGCGGATACGTTCCCGTGTCCACGCCGCAGTTCCAGGTGGAAAGCCGGGTGTAGTGCCGGACCACGTCGACCTCGGAAAGCTCCGGCAGGTCGGGCCCGTCGCCGACGAGCCCGGCGTCGAGCTCGGAACGGGGGACGTCCTGTTCGGGAAGGCTCAGGCCGATGCGGCCCTTCCGGCTCCTTTCCCACAGCAGAGCTTCCCTGAAGGCCAGACCCCTGGTTCCCGGATAACGGTCCATGTCAGGCCACCTCCTTCAAAAAAGCGTCCAGGACGTCGCGGGTGTGCACCTCGGTCGCACAGAAGAGGTAAGCGTCCTTATATTCCGGGAAAGCGTCCAGTTTCAGTCCCGCGGCAAATCCTTTTTCGAGCAGCTTCGCGCGACGCTGCTCGAACCCCGCGGGCGCGGTCAGCGCGAATTCATTGAAGAACGGGGCGTTGAAAAGCGGCCTGAACCCAGCTTTTTCCAGACCTGCCTTCAGGTAAGCGGCCTTGTCGTGGTTGATCTGCGCAATCCGGCGCAGGCCCTCTCTGCCCGCCGTCGCCATGTAGATGGCCGCGGTCAGCGCGTTGTGGCCGGAGTTCGTGCAGATGTTCGAGACGGCCTTTTCCCGGCGGATATGCTGTTCCCGCGCCGCCAGAGTCAGAACGAACGAGCGCTCGCCGTTCCTGTCGACGGTCTGCCCGACGAGACGCCCGGGGATGGCGCGCACGAAGTCCTTCCTGCAGGCCAGCATTCCCACGCCGGGCCCGCCGAAGTTGTGGGGAATTCCGAAACTGCTCCCCTCGCCGCAGACGATGTCCGCTCCCTGGCTGCCGGGGTTTTTGAGAAGTCCCCACGCCATGGCCTCCGTGAACGAGGCGACGAGAAGCGCGCCCCTGGCGTGAGCGGCCTCCGCGACGGCCCCCAGGTCCTCGACGACGCCCAAAAAGTTGGGCGACTGGACGAGCACGGCGGAGACGTCCCCGGGAACTTTGCCGCAGTCCGTCCTGCCGTCGGGCAGAGCGCCGAGCTCGACCGTTTCAAAGGCGGTCGGCCTGAGATACGTGCTCAGCACCTGGAGGTAGTGGGGATGGCTAAGGCGGGAGACGGCGATTTTGGGCTTCTTCTTCACGCGTATCGCCATGAGGGCGGCCTCGGCCAGAGCGCTGGCGCCGTCGTACATCGACGCGTTGGCGACCTCCATGCCGAGCAGGCTGCCGGTCATGGTCTGGAATTCGAAAATCGCCTGGAGCGTTCCCTGGCTGATTTCCGGCTGGTAGGGCGTGTACGACGTAAGAAATTCGGACCGCGACGCGAGGTAGGGGACATGCGCCGGCACGTGATGAGCGCAGGACCCCGCCCCGATGAAGGTCGTCACCGGGCAGTTGGCCGCCGCCATTGCCTCGAACTCGCGGAGCAGACGCCACTCGCTCTCCGGCTCGATCGCGATCTCCGAATCCCGCCTGACGCCCTGCGGTATGGAGTCGAAAAGCTCTTCGACGCGCTCGATGCCGATGACCTCCATCATCTCCCGGAGGTCGTCCGGGGTATGCGACAGATAACGCATGGCGTTATTGATGCTCTTCGTCGAGGGTCTTCACGAATTCGGAGTAGGCGTCGCTTTTCAGCAGGGCGTCGAACTCCTTCGAATCCGGCACTTCGATCTCGACGATCCATCCGTCTTCGTAGGGAGAGGCGTTGATCAGCTCGGGGCTGTCGGAAAGAGCCTCGTTGACGGCCACGACCTTCCCCGTCACGGGAGAGTTGAGGTCGCTGACGGCTTTGGTGGATTCCAGCGACCCGAAGGCAGCGCCCGCGCCGGTGGCGGCCCCCACGGAGGGAAGCTCCACGTAAACGATGTCCCCAAGCGCGCTTTGAGCGTAATCATCCACGCCGACACGCACGACCCTGTCGGTCTTTTTCGCCCACTCGTGGGTTTTCGTGTAGGAAAGGTCTTTTCGAATATCCAGTTCTCCAAATGTTTTCATCAGTATGTTCCTCCTTTAAAAAATAACGGAAAAATAACGGAAAAAAATAACGGGATTTTCAAGGGCCTGCGGCCCTTGAACGGGGTTCGGGGCAGGGCCCCGGGTTAAATTTTGACGCGTGCCGTCCGGTGCGGTCGAACGTCGGAGACGACCTCCACCTCGATGGAACGGCGGGCATCCTTCAGGGAAATTTTCGTCCCGTACTCCAGTGGGCGGTCGACGCGAATGAAGCCGCAGACAAGTCCCCTGGGGTTGAACGAGGCCGGCTTGTCGGGGCTGGCGACGCCTGTGACCTTCCCGCCGACCCTTCCGATGGCCATGTCGATGGCGCAGGTGGAGACGACCCCGATCGACGCGCCGTCCAGCAGGACCGAAGCGCCGCGGGTTTCGACCTTGCGGGGGTCAAAGCCGCAGAAAGGGTACGTGTAGAGGGATGGCGGCGCGTCGTAGAGCGCGGAGCCGATAAATGTCTTCGTGAGTTTTCCCTCCCTGTCGCGCGGCAGAGCGAAATCCCAGGGCGTGTGGACGAAGGGCCAGCTTCCGATGTCCTGATGGGAAAGGGGCAGTACGGCCCCCGTGCGCAGGGAGTCCCGCGCGGCGAGCCCGCAGGGCGTGACGTCGCTTTTCCCCGCGTCGAGGATCATGTTCCAGACGTCCAGGGCGTTGCCGCAGGGCATGATGATTTCGAACCCGACCTCGCCCGTGTAGCCGGTCCGTGAAAGAAGGACGGGGACGCCCTCCGCAAAAGCGATTTCGGAGGCGGGGTCGGCATAATCGCCGCGGAAGTGGAAGTACCTGAGCCCGTCGATCGAGCCCCTGCCCTTTTCCAGGAGCTTCCTCACGATCGCGACCGAGGCGGGGCCCTGAAGGTCAATTTTGCTGAAATTGCCGGCCTCGTCAACGATGGAGACATTATCGAAGGCATTGCGCTCCGTCAGGTGTTGCCGGACGACCGACCCCATGCCGGCGTTGACGATCAGGATCCAGTCGTCCTTTCCGACGTTGTAGGCGATGGTGTCGTCGACGACGTGTCCCTGTTCGTTCAGGATCATGCTGTAGCCGCACGCGCCGACCTCCAGTTTTGCCACGTCCCGGGTGAGGCAGTGCTGGAGCAGGCCCGGCGCGTCGCCTCCCCTGAGACGCAAGAGGTCCATGTGGCCGATGTCGAAGACGCCGCTTCTCTCGATGACGGAGAGGTGCTCTCTGACGCTGCCGGTGGAGTACCAGAGCGGCATCTCCCAGCCGCCAAAATCCGTCAGTTCTCCTCCCAGGCCTTTATGTACTGCGTTTAACGCTGTTTTCTTAAGCAAATCTTAATTCCTCCTGATATTTCAGAATAATTCAGGTTATGAAGAATCTCCGTATGCAGAATCTTTGTACGGGGAACGTCATGCCGCGGCTCGTTTTCGGCAGTTTGCCAATAAAATACAGAACCTCGAAACAGAAATGCAGTCCATGCACCTGTCGAGGCCGCGTCAGGTAAACCCGGCAAACAGCGCCGCAATAATTTTCCCGTAAGGAGAGAAGAGAAAGGGTAATGAAAAAAGAGTTAATGAGAAAAAGGCTGATGATAAAATCGAAAATTGCCATGCAGAAAACACGTCAAAAAACAGCCCCTCCGGCGCGTCAAATCTCGCACTACCACGAAAGCGGCTCCAAACAGATCTTCTCTGAAGCAACGCATGAAAGTAATATTGCCAAAGACCGGGATTGTTCGCGACAAGAACAACATCCTTACGCATCGCTCTGCTCCTTCGCAGACATCGATACGCCCTGTCACGGTTTTCATGGGCCCGAAAACAGCCCACAGACACCGCTTCAGAGCCCTGTCCGGGTGCGATTCTTTAGCCTGAGAGTTTCCGCAGGGCGACTTTGCCGCCGCGCTTGCCCCTTCGGCGCCTCCGCATGAACAAAAAACAGAGAAATAAAATTTTTCAACGGCACGATCAGGCAGCCAACAACCTCTGTATTTCTCTGTATTTCCTGTTGAAGGTCTCTCTCGCATCCATCCTTCAGGGTGATCTGTCATGTGAGCGATTATTATATGAAAAATTATGTTCGTCAAGGGCAAATTCGATAAATTCAAATTCAAGCCTCAAATTCAGGGAGACTTTGAGGACAAAGACGGCTATAATTCGAAAAAAGACGGTCGTCCTGTTTGGGGCCGCAGGACGGGAGGGTTTTGAATGTTGAAATGCGGAATAGTGGGATTGCCGCTTTGCGGCAAGTCGACGGTGTTCAACGTCATCACGCGTGCGGGGGCCGAGGTCAAGCCCTACGCCAGCGGGAAAACGGAGCCGAATCGGGCGCTTGTCAGCGTTCCGGACAGGCGGTTCGACAGGCTGGTCGAGATTTTCGAGCCCAAAAAGGAGACCCCCGCGACGGTCGAGTTCGTGGACCTTGCGGGGTTGTCGCGCGACGCCTCCCGGGGCGCGGGGCTGGGCAACTCCTTCCTCTCGTTCGTGGCGGAGTCGGACGCGCTGCTGCACGTCGTGCGCCTCTTCGGCAACCCCGACGTCCCCCACCCGGAGGAGACGCTTGACCCCCTGCGCGACTGGCGGATCGTGGAGGTCGAGCTGATGTTCCGCGACCTCGGCGTCATCGCGAACCGGCTCGACCGCCTCGCCGCGAAGAAGAAGACCACGCCTCAGGAGGTGGCCGAGGCCGAGCTGCTCAAAAAGCTTCAGGACCATCTGATGGAGGAGCGCCCTCTGCGCGAGTACGGCCTGACGGACGAGCAGAAGCGCGCCCTTGCCGGCTTCGCTTTTCTGACGCTGAAGCCGGAACTGGTCGTTCTGAACCTGGACGAGACGCAAAAGGGAGTCTCGTGGCCTCTTTTGTCCCGTGCGGAGGAGCTGGAGGCGGTCCTGAAGGAAAAGGGGCTGGAGTCGGTGCGCATCTTCGGCGCGCTGGAGATGGACCTGGCGGAGCTCGTCCCCGACGAGCAGCGGGAGTTCATGGCGGACCTCGGGATCGAGGAGCCCGGCCGGGACCGGCTGATTCACCGGGCCTATGCGCTTTTGGGCCTGATCTCGTTCTTCACGAGCGGGAAGGACGAGGTGCGCGCCTGGACGCTTTCCCGGGGGGACAACGCCGTCGACGCCGCCGGGGCGATTCACAGCGACCTCGCACGGGGTTTTATCCGCGCTCAGGTTGTGGCGTACGAGGATTTCATCGCCGCGGGCGCTTCTCTGCCCGCCTGCCGCGAAAAGGGCCTGTTGCGCCTCGAGGGAAAGGAATACCCGGTGAAGGACGGCGACATGATTGAAATTCGCTTCAATATTTAACATGCCGATGGACATGACTTGTCTTCCGTTATTATCGGAATGAAGTACTTCAACCCCGTCGTCGACCGGCTTTACCACGGCGCCCGTTATTCCCTGAGCGGCCTGACCCGAGCCTTGCGGGAGGAGCAGGCGTTCAGGTACGAGGCCGTCGTACTGGTGGTTTTGTTCGTCGTCGTCCCGCTGGCGGGGCTGTCTCTTCTTTCCTCCGTAGCGCTGATCGGCGCGTGGCTGGCCGTGATGGCCCTCGAACTGGTCAACAGCGCCGTCGAACGGGCGTTCGACCTTATCGGCCGGGACTTCATCGACCGGGACTTCAACCCCGACATCAAAACGGGCAAAGACATGCTTTCCGCCGCCGTTTTTCTGGCGATTCTGTTCAATATCGCCCTATGGAGCGT
>JAISSA010000008.1 GCA_031273365.1 Synergistaceae bacterium | reverse complement strand
GCCGTAATCCTGACGTCGGCAATGCCCTCCGCACTGCTCTCCGTGTAGTAAGCGTAAGTGTTCTGCAGCTCCGGCGCGAACCCGTCAAAGGTCGCCCATACAGGAAGCGACGCAGGCTGTCCTTTGTAGAGGATTTTCACCCTGAAGTACTCCCCGACTTTGGCGTCCGCGGGATTCGTGACGGGAATGACCTCGAGTTCCTGCCCCACAACCGCCGCGAATTTCGTATCGCCCTTCGAGGCGTTGACGATGGCTCTGGCAAATTTGTCGGTTTTAGCGGCCCGAACGACCTTCAGGTTTTTCGCCTCGAGCTCCCTGCGGCTGCCCGCCATGCTGCCCTCGTTGGTGGTGCTCCAGATCTCTCCGCTCTTGTTCGCGACGACCAGCACCGCGCCGTCGTCCTCAATTTTAACGCTGTAGTCGATGCGCAGCTCTGGCTCGTTTTCCCTGAGCCCGGCCTCCTCCAGCTTTCCGTTGCGGAACACGCCCGCCCTGATGAGGGCAATATTCTCGACCTCTTCCTTCACGATAAACCGGTGGGTAGAATGCAGTTCGATGGGCAGGTCCTCCCCTTTGGCCGCCTCCATCTTCGAGGGTTTCACGATCAGCTCGTGAGCGAAAACCACGCTCGCGCACCCAACCAGCAGAACGACAACAGACAGCGCGACAAAGCGATACATAAAAAACCGACGCATAAAAAACACGCTCCTCATAGAGTGGATTGACTACGTCGGACATAGTAGCACATTATTTTAAAATCGTGCTATTTTTTCATCTATCCTGATCCTGATCCTGACCCTGAACGCTTACGGAGCGCACTCCGCCGGGTACAGCGGGAAGTCCGCGATCAGGACTCTGGCGTCCGCTCTGCACGCGTCGAGGACGGCGCGGTCCTCCGGAGCGTCGGCAACCCGGGCCATGAGCTCCGCGATGCGAACGATCTCGGGCTCTTTCAGCCCGCGCTGCGAGACGGCGGTCGTGCCGATGCGCACGCCGCTGGTCACGGAGGGTTTCTCGGCGTCGAAGGGGATCATATTTTTATTGACGGTGATGCCAACGTACTCCAGCGCGTCCTGAAACAGCTTTCCCGTGATCTTCTTCGATCGCAGATCCACGAGGACGATGTGATTGTCGCTTCCTCCGCCGATCACCCGAAATCCGTGCCGCGTCAGCTCCCCGACGAGCGCGCGCGAGTTTCTTACGACCTGCTCCATCGTGGCCCTGAACGCGTCGGATGCCGCGTATTGAAACATCCAGACCTTGGCCGCCATGATGTTCAGATGAATGGAGCTGAGCGAGCCGGGGAATACCCCCCGATCCAGGGCTTTTGCGTGCTCCGCCCTGCACAGAATCATCCCCCCGCGCGGGCCGCAGAGCGTCTTCGTCGTGGAGGACGTCACGAAGTCAGCGTGGGGGACGGGGCTCGGGATGACCTTCGCCGCGACGAGCCCGGCGATATGCGCCATATCGACCATCAGAAGCGCCCCGGCGGAACGGGCGATGCCGGCGATGCGCCCGTAGTCGATGAGGCGCGGGTAGGCGCTGCCGCCGGCGACGATCAGCTTCGGTCGCCGCTCGTGCGCGAGCCGTTCGAGTTCCTCGTAGTCGATCAGCTCCGTCTCCCGATTCAGTCCATACGGGATGAAATCATAAAATTTGCTCATGAAATTCGCACTTCCGCCGTGGGTCAGGTGCCCTCCGTGGTCGAGCCTCATCCCCAGCACGCGGTCCCCCGGTTCGAGAACGGCCGCGTATACCCCGTAGTTGGCCGTGGATCCGGAGTAGGGCTGAAGGTTGGCGTGCTCTGCGCCGTAAAGAGCGCGGGCACGCGCGTTCCCCAGCTGTTCCATTTTATCCGCGACCTGCGAACCCGCCTGAAATCGCGCGCCCGGATAGCCCTCGGTCGTCTTGCTGGTGAAGACGCAGCCGGAAAGCTCCATCAATTCCACCGCGGCCGTGCTCTCGGACGCGATCATCTCGATATTGTGCTCCTGCCGGTCCAGTTCTTCGCAGACGAGGCCGTAAAGCTCGGGGTCCGATATGCGCGTTTTACTGAGCATATTCCCTCTTCCCTTCGGAAAATTTTTTGTTAAATTTTGCTTAATGTTATTTTTACTTTAATATTATAATACGTAACTGATATTTTTTAATGAGGGGGGATTCGCGTGCCGGAGACTCAGGACAGCCATAAAGAACTGAAGGTCCGCGCATTCGAGGCGATCGACAGGCGTGCGGAAGATCTCGAGCGTTTCGTTCGGGACATTGGGAAGCACGCGGAGGTCGGGTTTTTCGAGACGCGGACCGCGGCAAAGGTCGCGGAATTCCTGCGGAGTTTGCAGTTGCCCGTTGAAGAGGGGTTCGCTCTGACGGGCGTCGAAGCGCTGCTGGATACGCACAGAGCGGGGCCGAAAGTGGCGGTGCTGGGCGAACTCGACTCCGTGGTCTGTTTCGACGCCGTCGACGCGAACCCGGACACGGGCGCGGCGCACCAGTGCGGACACCACGTTCAGCTCGGCGTCATGCTGGCGACGGCCGTGGGCCTGGTCAGCGTGGCCCCGGAGCTCGCCGGTAAGGTCGTCTTCATGGGAGTGCCGGCGGAGGAGTACATCCAGATCGAGCGGCGCCTGAAGCTGAAGCAGGAGGGCAAAATCCACTTCATCGGGGGCAAGGCGGAGCTGATCCGCCTCGGACGCTTCGACGACGTGGACATGACGATGATGATTCACGCGTCCTCCAACCTTCCGGGCGCCGGCGTCGACCGCGGACAGACGAGCAACGGATTTGTCGGGCTTACGGTCCGTTACACCGGGCGTCAGGCCCACGCCGCCGCCAGCCCCGACCAGGGAATCAACGCCCTGAACGCCGCCGTTCTGGGGATATCCGCGGTGAACGCGCTGCGCGAGACGTTCCGCGATGAGGACCACGTGCGGGTGCACTTCATCATCACCAAAGGGGGGGATCTGGTGAACTGCGTGCCGGACGACGTGCGGCTGGAGGCCTACGTCCGCGCCAGCTCCGTTCCCGTGATCGAGGAGACCCTGGCCCGCGTCGTCCGCGCCTTCAAAGCCGGAGGCGACGCCATCGGAGCAGGCACGGAATGCCGGGTGCTCCCGGGGATGTTCCCGCTTGCCGGCTGCCCGGCGCTGTACGAGCTGTTCTACAAAAATTCCGAACCCTTCGTCGCCAGGGAAGGTTTTTTCGACGGCGGACATATGTCGGGGTCCACGGACATGGGGGACATCAGCCAGATCATGCCCGCGATGCACCCCATGACGGGAGGCATGGACGGCGTGCTGCACTCGGCGGAGGCGCGGGTCACGGACTACGACGCGGCGGTGATCGTCCCCGGAAAGACGATGGCCGCGACGGTGATCGACCTTCTATCCGACGACGCCGTTGCGGCCAGGAACGTCCTGTCCACGTTCAGCCCCAACCTGACGAAAGACGAATATCTCAAAAAACTGAACGGCTACTTCGAGTATGTATGAAATATGAAATTAAAGCTCAGGGGGGCAGAGCTCGCCCCCCGAGACCCCCCGAAAGCTCAGGGGTTCACTCAATTGCGTGGGATGCTTGAGCTTATGTGGCCCTTAATGGTCATATAAGCTTAATATACAGGAGGTTATGCGTGAAATACATAAAAACCTCGTCGGAACGTCCGGCGTTCGCCGAAGAAGAACTGCGCCGGGGCGTCGCCGGCATCATTGAAGATGTCCGTAAAAACGGAGAAGAGGCGCTGCTGCGGTACAACCGGACGTTCGATCAGTCTACCCGGGAGCGGCTTCGCGTGACCCGCGACGAGATCGAACAGGCCTGGCGCGAGGTTGCGCCCAACGACGCGGACGACATTCGTCAGGCGGCGGACAATATTCGAGCGTTCGCGAAAGCTCAACGGGAAACCCTGAAGGAGCTCCCCTTCTTCTCCCCGTTTCCCGGCGTGACGCTGGGACACAGGATCATTCCCGTCCGCTCCTGTTGCTGCTACGTTCCGGGGGGCGGTTATCCGCTTTACTCCACCGCTCTGATGCTGGCCATACCCGCGGCCGTGGCGGGCGTGCAGCGAATTGTCGCCTGTTCGCCTGTCCTGCGGGGAACCAACTCCATCCACCCAAAAACGCTTGTCGCCATGGACGTCGCCGGAGTTCACGAGATATACGCCGTCGGAGGCGCACAGGCCATTGCCGCATTTTCCTGGGGCGCCGGCCGGATCGAGCCCGTCGACCTCATCGTGGGGCCGGGCAATCGCTACGTCACGGAGGCGAAACGCCAGTGCTACGGTCAGGTGGGGATCGATTTCGTCGCCGGCCCCAGCGAGGTGCTGATAATCGTTGACCGCACCGCCGACGCGGAGCTCGTCGCCGCGGACCTTCTGGCTCAGTGTGAACATGATCGGACGGCGAAGGGGATCGTCGTCACAACCGACCGCGCGCTGGGCGAACAGGTCGCCGCGGAGGTGGAAAGGCTCCTCGAAAATATCGAGACGGCGGAGGTTGCCCGTCAGGCCTGGAAGGATTACGGCGAGATCATCCTCGTCGACTCTCTGGACGAGGCCGTCGCCGTCGCCGACGAATATGCCCCCGAGCATCTGGAAATCCAGGCGGACAACGACGAGGCGGTCGCGCAAAAACTCCACAACTACGGGTCCCTGTTCATCGGAAAGTTCACCGCCGAGGTCTTCGGCGACTACGCCTCCGGGACCAATCACACGCTTCCGACCCTCCGGGCCGCGCGTTACACCGGGGGAGTGTGGGTGGGAACGTTCCTCAAAACGTGTACCCATCAAATCTTCACACGGGAAGCCATGCTGAACCTGTCGCCTCTGGTTTCCCGGCTCGCCCGCGGAGAAGGTCTGGTCGCTCACGCCAGGGCGGCTGAAATTCGTCAAAAAAAATGGTCCGCGGGTATTTAAAAAGAAAAATTAACGGGGTCAGGGGACCGGGGAAAATCCCCTGCGGGGTTTTTGTCGGGGGGC
>JAISSA010000297.1 GCA_031273365.1 Synergistaceae bacterium | reverse complement strand
TCTCTGGGGGGAGTCCTGGTGATCGCCGACGAGGATCGCGTGCTCCTCGAAGCCACAGACCTGAAAACCTCGATTCGCTGCGTAGCGAGAGGCATCCGGGTCTCGGAGAGCGGGTCCGCCATTCTTCCCGTCAGGCTTCTGGGGGAACTCTTCAAAAAGGCCTCCTCGGACGCCATGAAGATCGATATCAGGGGCGAAAAAGGCGTCCTGAGCTCCGGGCGGAACCGAACGCGCTTCACGACCTGGCCCGCTTCGGATTTCCCGAAGCTGCCCCGTTCCGACGGCGCGGAGCTCATCTGCGACGTCTCCGCCACGGAGCTTCTGAGAACGCTCTCCGAGGGATCGATCGCCAGTTCCACAACGGACGATTTTCCAAAGTACCTCGGGGCCTGCCTGCTTCAGGTACGGAACGGGAGCTTTCAGGTCGTCTCCACCGACGGGCGCAGGCTCTCCCTCTCGAAGTGTCCCTGTGACGCGACGAGCGAGGCGGAGCTGCTGCTTCCCCTCGTCGCCCTCCGCGAACTGCAGCGTCTTCTCGGCGCCATGTCGGCGGACGCCACGGTGCGGCTGCTCGGCGACGGCTCGCTGGCCTGGTTCCAGCTGGGAGACGTCGAGTTCTCCGTCCGTCGCATCGAGTCCTCCTTCCCCAGCTACGAGAGGATCCTGAACCCGGGAAGCACGACGACGGTCGCCCTGAAAAAGGAGGCCCTTCTCGCCGCGCTCGACCGCGTGGACGTCATCGTGCGGTCCTACACCCGCATGGTCGTGATGCAGTTCTCCCCCGGCGGACAGGTGAAACTGACGGGTCGCGCCCCGGAGTTCGGGACCGCCGTCGAATTTCTGGACGCTTCGGTCGACGGAGAACCTCTGAGGGCCGGCTTCAACGTCGGTTTCCTGCAGGACGGCCTGAAGTCCCTGGGGGCCGAGGACATCTGCATGAACCTGAATGGAGACGCGGGGCAGATGACCCTGACCCGCAAAAACGCCGATGACTTTCTCTACATGCTGATGCCGATGCGCGTCGCCGACCAGGACCTGATCGAGCCGGAAGAGGACGAAAACATTGAAGGCAACAGGACGGCCGAATCGGCGAAAAAGGTCGAGGCGGCGGGGATCGAAAATCCGGAAAAAGCGGAGTCCGACGAGGCGGTAAACGCTCTTTTGGAACTGCGGGAAACCGTCGAAACCCGGGGCCCCGAAATCCCGAGTATTCCGGACGCGAACCCGGACGAATCGCTGCCGTTTTAGTTTCGGGAGATTTTTGTGGAATTCACCGAGACTGCCTGGAAAGGTTTCAGAAACCTGAAGCCCCGACGTCAGTGCTGGCGTTCGGGGCTCAACGCTGTCGTGGGGCCGAACGGTTCCGGAAAGACCAACCTGCTGGAGTCTCTGGCCGTGCTGTGCGGCTGGGGCGCTTTCGCGGGCGGTCGTCTGTCGTCCCTGATTCAATGGAATTCCTGCGCTGGAGGTCCCGCTGGAGGCCCACTCGAATCCGATGCGCTGATAACCGGGAGGGCGGAGGGGGAGCGCAGCGTCGAGGTTCAGGCGTCCATCACGAGAGCCTCCCGGGTGTGGTTTCGCGTGGACGGCGAGCGCGCGACGTACTCCGGTCTGAGGTTTCTGTTGCCGTCGCTCGTTTTTTTGCCCCGGGACATCGACCTGCTGGACGGGTCTCCGTCCGTCCGCCGTCTGTTTCTGGACCGGATTTGTACGCTGATTTCGCCGCTTTACGCGCGTCGTCTGGCGGAGTACCGGCAGATCGTGCGTCAGAGGGCGGCGTTGCTGCGTCAGCCCCGGCCGAACCACGCGGCGCTTGCGGCTACCGCGCTTCCTCTGGTCCGGTTCGGCGGGTGGATTCGCGCGACCCGTCAGAAAGTGATCGACCTGCTCGGAAAGGAGCTTCTGGCGGAGGATCTTTTGCAGGTTTCGCAGGTTTCGCAGGAGCACGGGCTCCTTTCTCATGCGCTCTCGATCGCCCTTGTGCGTCGGGAGCCGGGCAGCGTCTCCCCCGATCCCGAGGAGGCCGCGGGGGAGGCGGGCGCGGCGCGTCAGTTGAGCGTGGCTCTTCAGGCGAGCCTGGAGCGGGAGCGTTACGCGAGAATGCCTCTCGTCGGCCCTCATCGCGATGACCTTCTGTTTTCCTGCATGGGCCGGCCCGCCGCGCTGTCGCTCAGTCGCGGTCAGAAACGCCGCGCGGTGGTCGCGACGATTCTGGCCGCCGGGCATGTGATCCGCTCGCAGATGCGTGTTTCACCGATCCTGCTGCTGGACGACGTGGCCGCGGAGCTGGACGCGGAGGGACGCCGCCTGATGGGCAGGGCCTTCGCCGCCACCGGCTGGCAGGTCTTCCTGACCGGAACGGAAAACCCCTTTGCGGACACGGCAGGCACGATCATCCTCCTGAAAAACGGAATAATTGAAAATGAAATTAAAATTTAAATTTAAATTAAAAAAATAAAAGGGGTCAGGGGACAAGTCCCCTGCGGGGTTTTTTGTCGAGGGGCAGAGCCCCGCGGTCTTGGCTTTTTGTCTTCAAATTCGTTTGACTTTTAGAATTTCGAAGCTGAGCGTTAAAGGAGTTGTGTTGGATATGTACCATGACACGTATGACGTTATCGTAGCGGGCGGCGGGCACGCGGGCTGCGAGGCGGCGCTGGCCGCGGGGCGGATTGGATGCCGTACGCTGATGCTGAATCTCGGTCTGGACAACACGGCGCTGATGCCCTGCAATCCATCGATCGGCGGCCCGGCCAAAGGGCATCTGGTCCGGGAGGTCAGCGCGCTTGGCGGCGAACAGGCCCGTGCGGCGGACGCGTCGCTGATGCTGATCCGGTGGCTCAACACGTCCAAAGGGTTTGCCGTCCGTGCCCTGCGGGCGCAGTGTGACCCGAAGCTTTACGCCGCGCATTATATGGACGCGCTCCAGGCCCTGCCGAACCTGGACGTGCATCAGGACGAGGTCGTCGAGCTGCTGGTTCGGGGCGGGCACATCGAGGGCGTGCGGACGCGGCACGGCTCGACCTTTATGGCGCGCGCGGCGGTGCTCGCTTCGGGCACGTATCTGGACGGCCGGGCGTATGTCGGGGAAATTTCGTTTCCGTCGGGTCCGATGGGGCAGCCTCCGGCGCGGGCGCTGTTCGACTCTCTGACGTCGCTGGGGGTTCGGACCGGGCGGATGCGGACCGATACGACGCCGCGTCTGCATCTGGACACGATCGACCTCTCGCAGACGCGCGCGCAGCACTCGGAGCCCGATCCGCTCTGTTTCGACCTGTGGGGGGAGAAGCGGGTCTGTCCCAAAGATTACGCCTGTTATTTTTCGCACACGACGCCGGAGACCCACGCCATTCTGGCGGCGAACATCCATCGATCGGCGCTCGTGACCGGCATGATCGAGACGTTGGGGCCGCGGTACTGTCCGTCTCTGGAGGATAAATTTCTGAGGTTCCCGGACCGGGACACGCACCCGCTGGTTTTCGAGCCGATCTCGAACCGTTCGAAGGAGGTTTACGTTCAGAACTTTTCGACGGGCCTGCCTTACGACGTGCAGGTGGCGCTGGTGCGGTCGCTGCCGGGCTGTAAAAACGCCAAAATCATACGGCCGGGGTATGCCATCGAGTACGTGTACCTGCCGCCCGAGCAGCTTTCGGCCACTCTGGAAAACAGGGAGATCGGGGGATTTTTCTGCGCGGGGCAGGTGAACGGCACGTCCGGTTACGAGGAGGCGGCCGCTCAGGGTCTGCTGGCGGGCATCAACGCCGCGCTTCACGTTCGCGGGGAGGAGCCGGTGGTCTTGAGTCGCGCGGAGGCCTGCCTGGGGGTTCTGGTGGACGACCTGACGACGAAGGGAACCGCCGCGGAGCCGTATCGGATGTTTACGAGCCGCTGCGAGCATCGTCTTCTGTTGAGGCACGACAACGCGGACCGGCGTCTGTCTCCCACCGGGCGGCGGGTCGGCCTGATCGACGACGCGCGATGGGAGGTCCTGACGCGGAGGTGGGAGCGTGCGGACGCGGAGATGAAGAGGCTGCTGGAGACGCGCCTTGTCCCGGCCGAGGTGAATCCTCTGCTGACGGACGTGGAGGTCGATCCTCTGAGCGAGCCCGTGACGGCGGCGGCGATGCTGCGGCGGAGAAATGTGACCTGGGACCTGGTGCAGTCTCTCGTTAAAGGGGATTCTCAGGGGTCTGTGACCCTGGGGTCTGTGACCCTTGAGCCTGGGCGGAGCCCTGAACTCGATGGGGACGGGGCGCTGCACGTGGAGACGGAGCTGCGTTACGCCGGGTATATCGGGCAACAGGAGCGCATGGCGGCTCGTATGGCGTCTCTGGACAACGTGCTGATCCCGGCGGAGTTCGACTATGACAGGGTGAAGAGCCTGCTGGCGGAGAGTCGGCAGAAGCTTTCCCGCTTTCGGCCCCGCTCGCTGGGACAGGCGCTGCGTATCTCGGGGGTCACGCCGTCGGACGTTCAGCTTCTGTCGGTCGCTATTAAGGCCGCCCGGGCCGGGGGAGGCGTCGCGTGAGGCCGGGGGGGAGGCTCGAGCGGCTGACGCCGGTGGAGTCGCTGATTCCATACGTGATGCCGCAGTTCGGCGATCGGGTGAAGCTGGACCGGGTGGCGGAGGAGTGGTGTCGCATCGTGGGGGAGCTGCCGGGGAAGAAGTCCGCGCCTGTGGACATCGAGGGCGGGGAGCTGCTCGTGATCGCCGAGAATCCGCTTGTGGCGAATCGGATTTCGATGATGGGAGGGAACATCATGCGCGCGCTGACGGAGGGATGGAAGCTCGAGGTCAAAAAGGTGAAGGTCGTCGTTGGCCGACTTCCGCTGAAGGGCGTCGCCTCGCCGGGGAGGGGGCGGGCGCGTCCTCCCGTCGTCTCCGTGAGGGAGGAGGACGT
>JAISSA010000004.1 GCA_031273365.1 Synergistaceae bacterium | reverse complement strand
ATCGAGAGTACCCATTAATTTCAGGAGTGAAATTATCAATACGTATTTAACGCAAATATTCTGTAAACGTTCAAACCCATGGGGGCTGGGGAACGTGTTCCCACGCCCGCTCAGCCCTGGGCTTCGCTACCCCCCTGAAACCCCCGTTAAGTCGCTGGCATTGATCCAAACAGGTAAAATTATACTTGACATATTAACATATTTCCAATGATATATTCCGCCCCTGATGCTTTATAATGCGCAGGAGTAACGAGGGACACAGGGCGTGAATTTGTGACGGACGCGGCGTTTCGCGACGCCGTGCGCCGGGAGTTCGAGACGAAAGCCCCGAAAATGTGACGCGGGAGGCAGGAGATCGATCGTGTCTTTTGTATTGTACCGGCTCAAAGCCTGGCAGACGATAAAAATCAGCGGCGCTGTCCATACCGTGAAGGGAATGATCGAGTTTCGCCAGGGTGCCAGCGCCTGGAAGGAATACGCGCTGGACGATCGGGAGTCAGAACGGTGGTGGCTTTCCGTCGAGCGCGACGAAAGCGTTCCCGTGTGCGCGCTCTTTCGGGAAATCGACGCCTTTGCCCCGGGGGAAAGCGTCGTTTACGAGGGGCGGAGCTACAGCCGCCGCGAATCCGGCCGCGCGGAGGTCGTGGACTCTTTCGGCCTGCCGGACGTTCAAATCGCCGACGTGGTCGAGTTCGAGGAGTACCGCAGCGAAGACGGCCCATTGCTGAGCCGCGAGCAATGGACGGACGAGGTCGAGTGCAGCGCGGGGTTCGAGGCGTCCAAAGACGGGATTGTGGTGGACGACGCGTTCGCTGCGGGGGAAAACGAAAACGCCGCGCCGGACGGGACCGGTCCGCTCACGTTCGAGAAAATGTCCTCGCTGACCCCCGGGCAGAATCTGCGAATTCGCGGCCAAAACTGTCACGTGCAGGGTTACGTCCGTTACCGGCAGGACGGTTTCACCTGGACGGAGTACAGGATCGGAGGCCATGCCGACGGCGGACCGGCGTGGCTTTCCGTCGAGCGGGGGCCGGGCGACGCCTGTACTCTGAGCCTCCACAGGCCCATTCCTTTTTCGCAGGTCACGCGGCACGGCGAAAATTCCGTCATGTACTCCGGCGTCCTCTATGAGCGCGTGGAGGAGGGCAGGGGGGAAGTGACCGCTCACGGAGGCGACGTCGATTTCGACGACGGCGAGTCTTTCACGTCCATCGAGTACCGTTCGCGTGAGAACGCCACGCTGACGTGCGAATACTGGTCCGACGAACAGGAGGCGAGCCTCGGGGAGGCAAACCTCGGAGAGGCAAACCTCGGGGAGGCGAGCCTCGGCGAAGATCTCGCTCAGGAGGACGTCAGCCTGCTCGACTCGCGCAGGCGCTCTTACGGCGCGAGCCCCCTTCGCGCGCTGTTCGTCGCGCTGCTCATGGCGGGCGCCTTCTACAGCCTCGCGGGGAACACCCGCCTGTTCGCGTCCTGGCGCAGGCCGCCGCTCATAAGGGAGCAGATCGCGTCGAACCGTTCCTTCACCCACGTCGCCTCCGTCACGCTGCAGGGCGACAGGAAGGCGCAGGTGTACTCCACGCCGCTTTCGCCGGACGAGGCGTGCCGCGCCGTCATTCAGACGGACCCGGAGAGCGTGCAGTACGTGACGACGACGGCGGAGGACCCCGAGAGGGGGGAGCGGATGCTGCGGACCACCCGGGAAACCGTGATGGTCTACGAGTCCGAGAGCGGGGAAACGTATGTGCAGGTCAGCGAGAACGACGAAGGGCTCTATACCACCTACCGTCCGCGTCATCCCGTCAGGCTGTCGAGGCTTTACAACGGCAGCCGCGCGTGGTACGGCAGCCGCAAAACGGCGAACGCCGGGGTGGAGGGCATCGACACGCGCCGATACGATCCCGTCGTCGCAAGCGCGCGGCAGGCCAGCATCACCGCGCGGCGTTCCACGGGCGGCGGCGCCCGATTCGGAAAATAAAAAAAATAAAAAAATTAACCGGGTTTATCTGGGGTATTGGACCCCTGGGGGGGGGGGGGGGGCGGAGCCCCGCGTTCCAATCCGGAAAGGGTGTGAGGTATTTTGGTTCTGGAGGCGTTTTTGTACGGGCTGCTCTCGATCGTCCTGCTGATTGCGGGTTTTTTTGTGATCGATTTCGTTGTCCCCTGCGACTTCCGCAGGGAGATCTTCGACGAGAAAAACACGGCGGTGGGCGCTCTGGTCGGTGGGCTGTTCATCGCGACAGGCATCATCATCCGCTCGTCCGTGATCGAGAGGCAGGGGGCCGCGCAGGACTGGGAAAAGGCATTGGGGGGGCTCGTCTCCACCTTCATTTATACGGGCGTCGGGCTCGCGCTGTTCGTCGTCGGCTACCTTCTGCTCGCCCTGCTGCTGCGCAGGCACGACCTGAACAGGCACATCGACGAGCACAACACGGCGGCCGGCTTTGCGCTGGCAGGTTTTTTCATCGCCATAGCCCTGGTCGTGAGCGGAGCCATCCAGTAATGCCGGGGTCCCGCTGATGCCGGGGACGACGCGGGAGAGGCGAAGGAAGCCGTTCAACACGGCTTTCCTGCTGTTTACGACGCTCGTCATCTCGATCTGCTCCGTCGTGTACGAGCTGATCATCGGCAGCCTCAGCTCTTACCTGCTCGGCGACAGCGTGCTGCAGTTTTCCCGGACCATCGGCCTGTATCTCTTCTCGATGGGGCTGGGTTCTTACGCCTCGAAGCATTTCGCGCGCAATCTGTTCGACGTGTTCGTCACGATCGAGATCCTGCTGGGGCTTGTCGGCGGGTTTTCCGGCATGGCGCTGTTTTTGTGCTACATCCGCACGAACGCCTATCCGCTCCTCATGTACCTCACGATCCTGTCGATCGGGTTTCTGGTGGGGCTGGAGATTCCGCTGCTCGCGCGCATCTTCGAGCAGAACCGCCAGAGCCTGCGCAGCGGGCTCGCGAACCTTTTCGCGTTCGACTATCTCGGCGGGCTGGTTGGGTCGCTTCTCTTTCCGCTTGTCCTGCTGCCCTCTCTGGGGCACGTGACGGTCGCGTTCTTCGCCGGCCTGCTCAACTTCGCGGCCGCCGCTCTGATCGTTTTCCGCTACTCGGAACAGGTCGTCCGTTTTCGGACGCTCCGCGCCGCCGCCTGTCTGGGGGCCGTTCTGCTGCTGGCGCTGACGTTCTCCGGGGACGTCGTCACGTCGAAGCTCGAAGAGGGTCTTTACCGGGACCAGATTATCCTGAGCCGTCAGACGCGTTACCAGAAAATCGTGCTCACGCGGCACAAGGACGATCTGCGTCTTTTCATCGACGGCAATGTGCAATTTTCCTCGCTGGACGAGTACCGGTATCACGAGGCGCTCGTCCACGTGCCGATGGCGGCCCGCCCGGACGCCGTCCGCGTGCTGCTGCTGGGGGCCGGCGACGGTCTGGCGGCCCGCGAGCTCCTGAAATATCGGGGCATTCGGGAGATCACGATTGTGGACATCGATGAGGCGCTGGTCGATCTCTGCCGCACGAACCCGCTCATCGCGGAGCTGAACCGGGGTGCGCTGAAAGACGAGCGGGTCCGCCTCGTGTTCGAGGACGCGTTCATTTTTCTACGCCGCAACGAAGCGCCCTACGACCTGATTATCGCCGATTTGCCCGACCCGAACAACGAGGCTTTGAACAAGCTGTACACGAACGCGTTTTACCGGCTGGCGCGGAAAAATCTCACCCCCCGCGGCGTCATGGCGACGCAGTCGACGAGCCCCTGGCATACCCGGGACGCGTTCTGGTGCATCAACAGGACCATGGCGGAGGAGTTTCCCGCTGTGTTGCCCTATCACCTGTACGTCCCGTCCTTCGGCGACTGGGGGTTCAACCTCGCGCTTTTGTCGCCGCCGCCCTCTTTGCGTCTGGCGGAAAACCTGTCTCTTTCCTGCCTGAACGCCGACAATTTCGAGGCCCTGTTTGTTTTCGGAGGCGACGAACTTCCCTCCGCCGACGTCGCCGTCAACACGCTGCTGCGCCCGCGCCTGCTGTATTATTACGCGAAGGGCGCTCAGGAGTGGTAGCGTCGGCGCCGCCCCCTGCCTTTCATGCAGTCATTATAATAAAAGAAACTCATGTTTATTATTCAGGAGAAATATTGTGCATGATATATTTTGCCCCTGGTGCTGTTATAATGCGCAGGAGTGACGAGGGACTCGGGGCGTGAATTTGTGACGGGGAGGCGGTTGTGTGGTTGAAATAAGGGATTCGCTGACGCAGCAGACGGACGACTACGGGGAGAAGTGGTTTTCGGATTCCTCCACATTTGAAGAAAATCTCGTCTCCGTGTGGGGACGCAGGTGGAGCGTTTTCTCCGAGGTGGGCCGGCTTCGGGCCGTGTTGCTGCGCCGTCCGGGCAGGGAGATCGAGTGCGTCAGAAACCCCGCCGACTGGCGCTGGAAAGACGTGATGGATCCGGGGAGAGCGCGCGACCAGCACGACGCGATGGCGGAGGTTTACCGTTCGTTCGGGGTGGACGTTTTTTACGTGGAAGAACAGCGGGAAGATCGTCCGAACGCTCTTTTTATGCGCGACAACGTGCTTGGGACCCCGGAGGGAGCCGTCGTTTGCCGCCAGGCGACGGCGTTTCGCCGCGGGGAGGAAAGGGCCGTCGCGCTGGCGCTGGCGAAGATCGGCTGTCCGATCGTCCGCACGATCTCGGGGAAGGGCGTCTTCGAGGGCGCGTGCGGGATATGGATCGACCGCGAGACCATCGTCCTTGGGACGGGCGTTCGCAGCAACGCAGAGGGGGTCCGTCAGGTGGAGGACGTTCTGCGGGCCATGGGGGTTCTCAACGTTCTGCGTTTTCAGATTCCGTGGGGGCACGCCCACCTCGACGGGCTGATGAACCCCGTGGATACAAAGAAGTTGCTGCTCTTCCCCTGGCAGGTTCCTTACGACGTCGTCGACGCCCTGATCCGGAGGGGATTCCAGATCATCGAAGCCCCCTCGCTGGAGGAGGTCAAGCGCGGTTCGGCCGTCAACCTCGTGGCGATCGAGCCGGGGCGGGTTGTGGCGGCCAAAGGCAACCCGCAGACGAAAGCTCTTCTGGAGCGGAACGGCGTCGAGGTCATCGAGGTGGAGGCCGACGAGCTGATGAAGGGGTTTGGGTCTCTGCACTGCATGACGGCGGCCCTTGAGAGAGATCCTGTATAGATCGCGAAAAACGAACGCAGGCCTTGGGCCTTCGAAAAATCGGGAGGTGCAATAATATGGTTAAAGGAAATATGCGTAGAACGGGGAAGTTCTTTTTGGCGCTTTTAGTGTGTGCGCTGCTGGCGGGGCCGGCTTTGACGGCCGAGGCGGCGGAGGGGACGCTCGACGGCATCGCCAAAGCGGGAAAGATCGTCGTCGGCTCCGCGCCCGGCTATTACCCCTTTGAGATGATGGACAAAAAGGGCGAATTCATCGGCTACGACATTGACGTGGCCCGGGCCATCGCCAACGCGCTCGGGGTTCAGGCGGAGTTCAGGCAGTTCGAGTTCGCCGGGTTGATCCCCGCCCTTCACGCCGGCGAGATCGACATCGTGATCGCGGGCATGTCGATTACGGGAAAGCGCGCCCTCTCCGTCAGTTTTTCCGACCCCTACTTCGAGACCGGGCAGGTCCTGATGGTCCGTAAGAGCGACAACGAAACGAAGAGCTGGAAGGACCTCGACAAAAAGGGCAAAAAGGTCGCCACGCCTCAGGGGCAGACGAGCGCCCTTCTGGCGGCGTCGATCTTCAAAGAGGCGGAGCTTTTGCACTTCCCGACCTTCCCGGAGACCTCTCTGGCCCTCGTCAACGGTCAGGTTGACGGCGTGATTTACGACCAGCCCGGGATACTCGTCTACGAGGCTCGTCACCCCGACGAGGTGAGGGGAATTCACGACCTCATCAGCCTGGAAAACCTCGGCATTGCGGTCCGCCTCAACGATTACGCCATGGTGCAGTGGCTGAATTCGTTCCTGTACCAGTACAAGGGCAGCCCCGCAGAGCTCGCGTCCCGGACGAAGTGGATGTACAACATCAAAGACTGGCTGAAGGAACTGGAGTAAAAAAAGAAATAAAAAAAACAACAAAAAAGAAATAAAGAAAAATTAACGGGGTCAGGGGACAAGTCCCCTGCGGGGTGTGGGGCGGTGCCCCACGGTTTTAGTTTTTAAGACGAGGGGGGAAGGGAAATTTTGCCTGCCCCCTCGTGCAAAACCACAATTTTCGGTCTGGTGTGATCAATCATGACTATGAACTGGTCCGTTATCTATCGGAACCTGCCTCTTTTCGTCACGGGGGTACGCATGACGCTGACGATTTCGTTTCTGGCGCTGCTCGTCAGCATTCCCATCGGGGTGATCGCGGGGCTTTTCCGGGTTTCGCGCCTTCGCTCTCTGCGCTTCGTCGCGGCCGCGTATGTGGAGTTCTTCCGGGGCGTTCCCCTGCTGGTGCTGCTCATATGGATTTTTTTCGTCCTCGGGCGTTTCCTCCGGCTGACGCCCTACTGGTCGGCCGTGTTTGGGCTGGGGATTTTTTCGGGCGCTTTTGTGGCCGAGATTGTCCGGTCGGGGATTCAGGCCGTGCCGAGGGGGCAGATGGAGGCGGCGCGCGCGTCCGGGATGACCTGGCTGCAGGCCATGCGTTACGTCATTTTGCCGCAGGCCGTCCGTAAGGTGCTGCCTCCCATGGCGTCCCAGTTCATCATTCTGGTCAAGGATTCCTCGCTGGTGTCGGTCATTTCGATCGTGGATCTCTCGATGGTGGCGAAGAACCTCGTCGCCACGACGTTCCGATCCATTGAAATCTGGACGTTCGTCGCCGTGCTCTATTTTTGCATCACCTACGGACTCTCTCAGCTGATCGCCCTCTGCGAGCGCAGGTTCCGAATGGACCATTAGCTTATTATGGCTATACAGTTGCTTCATGTAAAGTCGGGAGGGTACTTCCCCTCCACTGGTGAAGAACCTAAGCGATCAACGCGATTCGCTTCGCTCATCGGTTGCCTGCTTATGCGATCCGAAGCCGTTTGCCGCTGAAAAGAGGGTGGCGGCTCTTCGTTCCGGTGAAGCACCCTCCCGACCTGAGGCAACAGTCATATTATAAAAGGGGACAGCGAATGATGAGCCAATCCGAGACGATCATCTCCTTCAGAAACGTGTCGAAAAACTTCGGGAGCCTCGAGGTTTTGAAGAATATTTCCATCGACATTCCAAAGTCGCAGGTATTCGGGTTTATCGGCCCGAGCGGGGCTGGCAAAAGCACCATCGTCCGAACGGTCAACGCCCTCGAGGGCATCGACGGAGGGGAGATTCGCGTCGACGGAATTCCCGTACACGCGCCCTCGACCGACCTCAACAGGCTGAGGGCGAACATTGGTTTTGTGTCGCAGTCGTTCAACCTCTACCCCCATCTCAGGGTGCTGGAAAACGTCGCGCTGGCCCCCGTAAAGGTGAAAAAACTGCCCCGCGGCGAAGCGGAGGAGCGTTCGGCGTCGATTCTGAGGACGCTGGGGCTCGGGGACAAGATGGACGTCTTCCCGACCCGTCTTTCCGGCGGACAGCAGCAGCGGGTCGCGATTGCCCGCGCTCTGGCGATGGAGCCCCGAATCATGATCTTCGACGAGCCCACGTCGGCTCTGGACCCGGAGCTGATCAAGGAGGTCCTCGACGCGATACGCAGCCTGCTGGCAACGGGTATAACCATGCTGCTCGTGACCCACGAGATGAACTTTGCCCGCGAGATCTGCGACACGATCGTCTTTATGGCGGACGGAGAAATCCTCGAGACCGGCAAACCGGAACAATTTTTTCGAGCCCCGAAGACGGGGCGCGCACAGGATTTTTTGAGCGCCATCCTGAACCGGTAAAGTTCTGTCGACCGCAGGCGCGGGTCCCCGCGCCCCGGTTCGTTGACAGATGGAAATGTTTGTGTTTGAATTACGTAAGCATCGCTGCGGTCTGGAGGTGTATCCTGTGTTTCACGCTACGAAAATGTAACAGAACCCTGTTATGTTACATTTTCTTACGAAAATATTCTCCCGTTTTTACTTTATAAACTCTCTCCTCCACGGGTTTTTTTACACCTGCCACAAAACATTTTTCTAAATTGTTCATCTCGTCGCATGGTTCGAAAAAATTTCCCGCCCGATGCAAAAACCTGTATTTTGACTGGAATCTCACCTCTTTTTTGTTGCCTTACGATGTAACATAACAGGGTTCTGTTACATTCGGACGCAAAGCCGGCGGCAGCATGGACTCCGGGCTGAAAGGGGGAGGGTCTGGAAGCAGAAGAACAAGGGAGCTGAGGTTTGTATTGGGCGGGTTCCATACAGCAGATGTCCCTGTTTCGGGGACTTCAGGGAGGTGTATTGCAGGTGAAACGCATCAGCGGGAAATTGCTTATCAGCGTACTGCTGGGAATTTTTATGTTTGCGGGGGGCGCATGGGCGGAGCCTTATGTAGCGACTGTCTATGATGCCTGGACCTTTTTAAGAGGCGGAAAAGCTGCATATGACGCGGCAGGTTTTGGCAACCTCAATATTTATGTAGGAGACACTCGTGGAAAAATAGAGACGGACGATAGTACGTCGGGGACGTTCACGATTACCGGCGCAGGGAGCTATACTGTTCGGAGCGTCAATGGAATTATCGAGGATGCGCCGAATCCTTTTCCGCTGATCGCTCAGGAATACGGCGACAACTGGGTCACATTTCACCCCGCCGTGGACGGCAATTCGGTATGGTTCACACGCGAGGCAGAGACGGGGTTGCCGGGCAGCCTGATCACGTGGAGCCATCCATCCTACGGCGACGACGTCCGGACTTTTGAGGTGCCCACGCATCGCCCGGTTCAGCAACAGTTGGCGGAGTTTGTGCCTTACGTCGAATATGTGCTCGATCCGGAGGGCAGGATTTCTGAAATTCTCTGGAGATTCGTAACCTCCGACGCAACGGATACCCCTGTTCCGGCACCGTTTGACGGGCAACTGTGGAGCATATGGGTTACCACGAAATATCCATCGAAGATAGATCTCGAATTTTCATCATTCTCAGATTATAATTTTTCTGAGGGAACTCAGCTTTTCGGTTCTTCTGTGCTTCCCTTCCCGATAGCTCCTGCTGATATCGAAGCGGTGCATGTCATGTTTAAAGCTCCGGCTGAGGATGGAAGCGAGACGTTTTATAACTGGGACTTTGTTGCCCTGACTCCACGGGTGGAGGCAATGTATCGCTCCGATGGGGCGCTCTTTGACGGCAGGAGCGTTTATGATGAGGCAAAATTCAGTCACATACGTCTTGCGATAGTTGAGAATCACACAGATAATACGTTGATTGGCGAGACAGGGAGTCTTACAGTCAGGGGAGGCCGTTATACCGTCACGACGGACGCGGGCATTGGAAGCACAGGCACAGATATAGATTCCGTGTCGGATACGGAGAAAACCTTCGATCTGTCTCTGGAGAGCACCTCGAATGACAACTATGTCGGACACTGGCCCTCGGTCGATGGGGAGTGCATTCTGTTTACCGGCGAGGCGGAGACGGGCCTGAACGGTCAGGAAGTTGTTTGGAAACACCCCGCTTACGGCGAAGATGTGGAGTATTCCTGCACGCT
>JAISSA010000268.1 GCA_031273365.1 Synergistaceae bacterium | reverse complement strand
GGAAACTCGATTCAATTCTGGCTCACACGAACTACTATCCGGGCATTCTCCAATTACTCGGTTATACGCTCGTTGATAAATTATCAGAAGAATATGCAAATTATTACAGTGCAAACAGGGGAAATCCGCCCTGTGATTTACAGGATGAGGTGCTGAGCAATATTCTTGCCTCGGAGGACATCAACAGGGTCATTAAGGAAAAGCTCGACATAACGCTGGACGCGGACGAAAATGGACATTACAGAACCCTTGCCAGTATCGTGGCTTTTCTTTATTATACCGAGGAAATCGTGGAGGGCTGCACTTCGGACAATATTTTGGGGTGCGCTCGGGACCTGGGAATAACGCAGATAACCACGATGGACGGGCAGGCGGTTGAAACTTTGCTGGACGAGATGAGAGATATGGGCATCCTCTGGAAGTCCGTGGGGACGAAAATTCCTTTTTACCGCCTGCGGCGCAATAATTTTCTTCGTAATATAGGCACAGAAGACGACGTTTTCAATTACCTGGGATCGCTTACCAGGCGGGGCCACTGAATGCTTTACGACAACATCGACAACGACGCGCTTTGGTGGGAGGTTATAACGGGACCTTCGCGCGTCGTTAAAACGCTGGTGTCCGAGCTGACCGGCAGCAGGTCGGTTTTCCTGAAAATCTTTCGCGACCTGCCGTGGCGCGAAACAATGCGTCATTGTGTCGAGTACAGGCTTCTCGAGCAAAGACCGGAGATGTCGATAGAATATATAGACTGTACGGACGAGGATAACGATCCGGCTCTGGAACCCGGACGATACCTGCTGGAGCGCTGTTGTGAAAATGTGCGTGTCGCCCATGCGTATCGCGAGGGGTACCGTAACGAGAACGGGCGCGGCGGGATCGTTCAGTACCTTCGCGATAAGCGCGTGCTGAAAAACAGGGTCCTTTGGCTGAAGGGGCTCAGGGAAGAACACGTCGATCGCTGGATGCAGTTTTGCGCCCGGTATGAACCGGACGGAGACCCCGGGGGCCTTTTCGTCGTCGAAAGTTCCTTCGACGTGCCGAAAGGCCCTCTTCCCGCCCATATTGTCCGGTGCGACTGCGAAAAGACGATCACGCCCCATGATACGCTCCTGTTTTGTTCGTGGCTTTCCGCCAGGTCAAATGCCGGCAATGGCTGGAAACAGTATACAGCGGCGCTTGCCTCGACCCTGTTTATGCATGACGCCGAAGTCGCCGCGTTTTTTATCGAAAACACGGATTTCTGTACAGAAGCGCCCGTCGACCGCATTTATAGATTACTGGCAGAGCGCAACTTCGACGATCGACGCGGAGCCGTCGCGGAGGAATTCGAAGCAGAGCCCCATACGCTGTACCTTGCACGAAACCGGCAAACGCCTGAAATCGAGAGAAGGGTATGGAAATCTCAGCTGCAGTTCGCGTTTCCTTTAATAGAGGAAGAACGCGTCGATTTTATAAAAAAATATAAAGAAGAAGTCCGGTCGAGCCTGCTGCAAACCGGGCAGGATCTCAGGTGGTATGGGCGTCAGGTTACGGAGCCTCTGGAGGCCGAACTGGGGCTTCTCGTTCAGCTGATGAAGATGGAAAGGGAAAATGGAACGGCCCTGCTGCCCAATAACGAAGATTCCAGGCGTATGAATTTCCTGCACAGCGTTCGCAATAACCTGGCGCACATGCGCTGTTGCTCGCCGAAGACATTAGCAAAACTTTTCGATAATCGGGGATCGTAACGAGCCGCGGGTCCGGTCGGCCGCCCAACCCTGAGCGGCTGACCTCCCGATGGACGTGAATTCGTAAGCGCTCACACCACCCTGGCGAAATACTTCGGGGGGGGTTCAGGGGGCACGTTCCCCTGCCCCCCTGGGCGTCTGCGCGAGTTCTACGCCCGAACGTCCAGCTGCTGTCCCATGCCCATGGACTGCAAGAGTATGGCCAGAGTCTGTTGCTGCGTGTCCATAACATTCTTCAGCATTGCGGTCTGAACCTCCGAAGTCACTCTGGCCGAGGCCATCTCCATCGAAGTCCGCGCAATGCCCATGGTAATATCCATGCTCCTCACCGATCCTTTTAGCGTACTTATACCTGGTAATAGCTACCAAATAATTCCGCATAGTATATCTTCAGGCCATACAGCCCGAAGTTAAAGCTGGATCTCGCAAAGCTCGAAGAAAGATTCCACGAGCGGCGTTGTAGTCCCGGTCTACAACAATATTTCCACCCTTAATCAGTTTTGCTCCTCCTTCACATCTCGATTTTAATATCGGCTTTTGTCCCGCCTCTCTGAAGATTGCAACACATACCTGAAGTCCCATGAATGATTTTACCTGATTTCGATGATTTTACCCGATTATGAGGCGGAGCGTGATTTTGGGATATAATGCCCGTATCCTGAAATTTTGGAGGGGGAGCTTTCTTGAATTACCTGAGATTTTCGGGGTGGTTGTTTCTGATGGCGTGGGTCATGGGCGATACGGTTCCCCGTTATATCCTATCGCAGCTGGAGTCCGTCTGGGACGCGCTCGAAGATTTGAGCGCCGGCGGCTGGGGGACAGGACGTTTCGGAAAGCCCCTGTCTCTCGCGATTCAAATCGTCCTTTCCGTCTCGCTGGCCTATGTTTTGACCGTGTGGTCCGCATGGTGCGTTCTGCGCTGCATAAGCTACACCAGGTCGCCGGAGACGGGCAGGGCGCTTTATTTCATCACGGGGTTCGTGTGCTGTGAATATGCGCTGGGCAAAATGGCGAAGGCCTGTCGATACAGGGGGTTCTTTATGTCCGTTTTCCACTTCACGATGGGTATGGGAGCCTTCGTCATCTTTGCCATGAACCCTCAGCCGATGAAAGAGGCCTATCCCTGGCTCATTCGCTGGATGGGGGTTATTTTTTAGCTGAACGATTACCCTGTTGACATTCTATCGAGTCGTGCTATATTACCTTAACACATAGGAAATATATATGTGTTGTAAAAATTTGAAACGATGAAAGGAGGTCCTGCGGGTGGAGCGGTTCGACTGTCTCTGTACGGGTATGACGCGAATGTGGATGATGCGGTTCCGGGACACCTGTATCATGCGATGTCGCGCGCCTGAGGATAGACTCTGATTCGGCGGCGTTTTCACATCCATTATGCAGGTGATCCTGGAAGCTTCGGACGGGGCTTCCATTTTTTTGTGTCGAATTTTTGCGTCAAAATCTGCGTCAAAAAGCGAAAACCGGGTGGCTGAAGATGATCGTACTGGAAAATGTCAGCAAGGCCTTCGAGACGGAGGACCGTACCGTCGAGGCGGTCAGGGACGTCAACCTGAAAATCGAACGGGGGGAGGTTTACGGCATCATCGGCTTTTCCGGCGCCGGAAAGTCGACGCTCGTGCGGTGCGTCAACCTGCTGGAGCGTCCGACGGCCGGCAGGGTGTACGTGGACGGGGTGGAGCTCACCGGGCTTCCGGAACGGGAGCTGCGCCGGGCGCGAAAGAAGATCGGAATGATCTTCCAGCAGTTCAACCTCTTCGCCTCGCGCACGGTGGCCCAAAATATCGCCTATCCCCTGAAGTACGGCGGACTGAGCAAACGGCGGATTGCGGACAGGGTACAGGAGCTGCTGAGCCTCGTGGGGCTGGAGGACAAGGAACGCGACTATCCCTCGCAGCTCAGCGGAGGACAGAAACAGCGCGTGGCGATCGCCAGAGCCCTGGCCAACGACCCCGGCATTCTGCTCTGCGACGAGGCGACCAGCTCTCTCGACCCTCAAACGACGCTTTCCATACTGAAGCTTCTGAAGGACCTGAACGTCAAACTGGGCATCACCATCGTCGTCATCACGCACGAGATGCAGGTCGTCAAGGAGATATGCGACAGGGTGGCGGTAATGGAAAATGGCTCCATCGTCGAGGAAGGGGACGTATTTTCGGTGTTCGCGGACCCCAAAAAGCAGATTACGCGCGACTTCATCGACACGACCTCGAACCTCTCCAAGATCTACGCGCTGATCGCGCGCAACGCCTCCATCGTGCAGCTGAAGCCGGGAGAGTGCATCGTCAGGCTGAAGTACCTCGAGAAAAACGTCTCGGAGGCGCTGGTATCGACGATTTCGAGACGATTCAACATCGACGCGAACATCATCTTCGGAGATATCGAGCTGCTCGGGGACGCGCCGATCGGCGGGCTCATCTTTATCATGAGCGGCAATGGCGAAGACATCGACGGGGCCCTCGCCTTTTTGCGGAACAAAAACGTCGGAGTGGAGGTGATTTTAGATGCAGGAGGCGGTGCTGGGGCTTCTGAACGGCCTGATGCCCAACGTGATGTCGAAGTGGCCGGTGTTTTTCAGGTCCATAGCTGAGACGCTGGTGATGGTGGGTTGCTCGGGGGCGCTGGCCTTCGTGCTGGGCCTGTTTTTCGGCATCGTGGTGACCGTGACGAAAAAGGGCGGCGTGATGCAGCACACGACGGTTTATCAGGCCCTCGACAAGGTCGTGAACTTTTTCCGGTCGATCCCCTTCATCATCCTGCTGGCGGGGCTGATCCCCCTGACGCGGTGGATCATGGGGTCCGCGATCGGCGTGAAGGGGGCTATCGTGCCGCTGGTGTTCGGCACGACGCCGTTTTTCACGCGGCAGATCGAGAGCGCGCTCGCGGAGGTCGACCGCGGCGTCGTCGAGGCGGCTCAGTCCATGGGGTCCGGTCCGATAGAGATCGTCTTTCGCGTCTACCTGAAGGAGAGCCTTGCGGGAATCGCCCGCGGCACGACCATCACGGCGATCAACCTGATCGGGCTCAGCGCCATGGCCGGGGCCGTCGGGGCCGGCGGACTGGGGGACTTCGCGATACGCTACGGGCACCAGCGCAACCAGCTGGACGTCACCTACGTGACGGTTCTCACGCTCGTGCTGATCGTCAACGTCATTCAGTTTCTGGGCGTCACGGTCGCCCGAAGAAACAGTCATTAATAACGGGGTCAGGGGACTCGTCCCCTGCGGGGTATGGGGCGGGGCCCCATGGTTTTGCTTAAGTTCCTGGCATTGCATTGAAAATTGATGGAGGACAATCATGAAAATCAACAAAATATTATTTTTCGCGCTTCTCGTTTCGATATTTTTTACAGGGGCGGCGTTTCTCTCCACCGACGGCGCGCTGGCGGCGGACGGACAGAGGACGAAGGTGAAGGTCGGCGTCACGGGCGAAATTTACCGGGACATATGGGGCCCGGCGATAAAGGAGCTGGCGGCCGGGGGCATCGACGTCGAGCTGGTCAGCTTCTCCGACTACACCCTGCCGAACGCGGCGCTGGACGCGGGCGAAATCGACCTGAACACGTTCCAGCACTACAACTACCTGAATAACGAGGTCCGGACCAAAGGCTACAAAATCTCGGCGATCGCCGACACCTTTCTCGCCTCGATGTCCGTGTACTCCAAAAAAATCAAAAGCCTCAGCGAGCTGAAGGAGGGCGACAAAATCGCGATTCCCAACGACGTCATCAACACGGGCCGGGCGCTGCTGGTGATACAGGGCGCGGGAATCATCGAGGTGGACCCGAAAAAAGGCAACACGCCGGAGACGACGGACATCACCTCCAACCCGCTTAAAATCGAGTTCGTTCCCGTCGACGCCGCACAGGTTCCCTCTCTGCTCCCGGACGTGGCGGCGGGCGTCGTCAACGGCGGCTACGCCATCGATTTCGGCCTGAACCCGTCCAAAGACGCCATCTTCTACGACGACCTGAGCTTCTATAAGGATAAGGGCTACGTCAACATCGTCGCCGCAAGGACGGCCGAGAAGGACAACGCAATTTACAAACGGATCGTGAAGGCGTTCCA
>JAISSA010000241.1 GCA_031273365.1 Synergistaceae bacterium | reverse complement strand
TCGAGGGCGCCGAATGAGACGTGAGCGTTGGAGATGTCGCGCTCTCCGGCGCTGACGATCGCGCGCTTCAGTCCCAGCCGGGACGCCTCCTTCAGTCGCGCCGCAGTGCGCGCCACGGGGCGGACCTCCCCGGCGAGGCCCACCTCCCCGAGGTAACAGCAGTCGCCGCGCAGCGGACGATCCCTCAGCGCGGACGCCAGAGAGACGCAGGCCGCGAGGTCGGCGGAGGGATCCTGAATCGAGAGCCCCCCCGCGATGTTCAGATAGAGGTCGCAGCCGCCGCAGGGAATGCCCGCCCGCTTCTCCAAAACAGCCGTCAGCAGTTGAAAACGGTTGAGTTCGATGCCCCGCGACGTGCGTTTCGGGTAGGGGAACGCCGTGGGCGCGGCCAGGGTCTGCACCTCCGCGACGAGGAACGTCGAGCCCTCCATCGCGACCGTCATCGCCACTCCCGGGACCGCGAAGTCTCCGCGGTTCCAGTACAGCCCGCTCTTGTCCTCGACGGCGACCAGCCCATTCTCCCTCATCTCGAAGACGCCCAGCTCGTCGGTGTTGCCGTAGCGGTTCTTGACCGCGCGCAACATTCGCCAGGACGAGTAGCCTTCCCCCGAAAAGGTGAGCACCGTGTCCACCATGTGCTCCAGCAGCATCGGCCCCGCCAGGCGTCCGTCCTTCGTGATGTGTCCCACCAGTATGGCGGGAATTTGCGCCGCCCTCGCGGAGTCGACGACCAGCTGCGCGACGGCCCGGACCTGATTCGGCGTCCCCGGCCATCCGCCCTCGTCCGGTGCCCGAACCGCCTGCACGCTGTCGAGAATCAACAGTCCGACGTCCCCGGTGCTCTTCAGGTGGGAAAGCGCGTCCTCGAGGTCGCTGCCGCAGTATAAAAGAAGGTTCTCCGACGCCACTCCGAGGCGTTGCGCCCGCAGCGCCACCTGAGCGCTCGATTCTTCGCCCGAAATGTAGAGCACGGGCGTTCCTCCCGACGCTACCAGACCGCCGGCCTGAAGGAGAAGCGTCGATTTGCCGATTCCCGGCTGTCCTCCGATCAGCACCACGCCGCCGGGCGTCAGGCCGCCGCCAAGCACGCGGTCCAGCTCGGCGATCCCCGACGACAGGCGCTCGGGCGGTTTCACGGAGACGGCGCTGACGACGTCGACGCGGGAAACGCCGCCCCGCCCGGACTTGGGAACGACGACGTCCAGAGTCCCCCACTGCCCGCAGGACGTACAGCGTCCCGTACGCGTGACGGTCGAAAAACCACAGTTGCTGCAAACATAACGCACCGGATCGTCTTTGCCCAGGAAAATCCCTCCAGTATCCTCAGAAAAGAATGAAGTCACCGGTCATTATACCCCGGGAGAGCAGGCGTCGCGGAAAGGAAAAACGGCGCCTGCCCGGACAGGTTTCGCCGCTTACAGGTTCAGGCGCAGATACGCGTCGTCCAGCGTGTCCTGTTCGATGCCGATGTACCTCAGGGTGTCCCCGCTGGAGGAATGATTCAAAAGCTTCTGCACCAGCGCGAGATCCCTCGTTCGGCGGTATGCGTGATAGCCGAACGTTTTTCTCAGACTGTGCGTTCCGATCTCATCCAGCCCCACCTTCCGGGCGGCTGTGGAGAGGATGCGCCAGGCATGCACACGGCTGATGGGCCTTCTGCCTTTTGCCGACGCGAAAAGAAAATTGGCGTCGCGTATGCCTCTCTCCGCCCTCAGATACTCCCGCAGCACGTGGAGCACCGAGTCGTTCATAGGAAACTGTTTGACCTTCCCCGTCTTGTGTTCTCTGAGGCTGACGGAGGGGCGCAGCGCCCCCATCTCGTCCCGAATGTCTCCCACCGTCAGACTCAACAGGTCTCCGATTCGAAGCGCCGTGTTGATGCCCATTACAAAAAGCAAAAGGTTCCTTGGGTGTTTCCCTCTCAAAACACGTTTCATCAACTCGATCTTGCGCTTGTCACGGATAGGCTGTACAACTTTCATCTCTGGCGTTCCCCCCTGATGAGAATATGACCGCACAGGGCAAACCCTGTCGGCGCGATGCGCACATCGTCGACCCTTCACCCGTCGGCAGGAGAAGGGGGAGTTTTTGTTTTGGCTTTTTTTGGCTTTCGTCAAAGAATTTTTTCGGTGTAGAATGAATATATGGATATCAAATCTGTGGAAGCGCGAAGCCGTAATATGGCGAAAATAAAAGGCGCGCGGACAATGCCCGAGATGTTCATTCGATCTCGATTTCACGAACGGGGTCTGCGGTATCGGGCAAACTGCGCGACGATCCCGGGGAAGCCCGATCTTTATTTTCCCGGGCGCGGGGTTGCCGTTTTTGTCCAGGGCTGCTACTGGCATCGGCATCCGGGCTGTAAGTACGCTTACACGCCGAAGTCCCGTCTGGAATTCTGGCTGCCCAAGCTGGAGAGCAACCGGCTCCGCGACCTGCAGGTCCATGCAGAGCTCGCAGAACGTGGGATCCGCGTTCTGATCATTTGGGAGTGCACGATACGGCGCATGATAAAGGACAAAGACCTCTGCGAGGCGACGCTGGACCGGGGAATACGCTTCGTGCGCGATGGCGCGGAGGGTTTTCTGGAGCTGTGAGCTCCCTCCCCGGCGTGTTTCGTAAACGCTCAGGCCTCGGCAGGCGCTTCTCTGGAATAAAAAAGAAGTACCCGTCGGGGCGAATTGAATGTCTGAGGATTGAACGGGTACCATAATTCTATATTACCTATTTTTTCTATTAATTGGTATCCTTTGCAGACGATCGATATCCGTGTTAGAGCCCTGATACGATGACTGATATTTCTGGATATGAATGACTGGATATGAACGAGAGGAGAAAACGAAATGCCTGATATGCCTGATATGCCCGACGTTTATGGCCTCATTCTGGCGGGGGGCAGCGGCGTGCGTCTGTGGCCGCGTTCCCGCGAGGAGCTGCCGAAGCAGTTTTTATCCCTGAGAAAGGGCGACACCATGCTTCAGGACACGGTGCTGCGAATGCTGCGGGTGGTGTCGCGCGAGCGCCTCTACGCCGTGGCCGGCGGCCGCTGGAGCGCCCTCGTGGCCTACCAGGCGCGGGAGGTGGCCCGTGTTCCGGACGGTTTCGTCATCGAAGAGCCCGCGGCGCGCAACACGGCCCCCGCGATTCTTCTGGGCTGCGAGGCCCTGAAGCGAATGGGCGCGTCAGACGACGACGTCGTCGTGGTCGCCCCCAGCGATCACGTCGTCGGCGACGTCTCCGCCTTCAAAACGGCGCTGGACAGCGCGATCGAGGCCGCCGCGGCGGGGTATATGGTCACGCTGGGGATCCCTCCGACGCACCCGGAGACGGGGTTTGGCTACATCAAACGCGGCGCGGCGAAGGACGGGTGGTTCGAGGTCGAGCGCTTCGTGGAAAAACCCAACCTGCAACAGGCCGAAGAATACGTGAAGAGCGGAGACTACTTCTGGAACGGCGGGATCTTCGTCTTCACCCCCCGCGTGCTCGCGTCGGAGCTGGAGCGTTCTCCGGAGCTTTCCGAGGCGATTCAGAAGGGTTACGACGCCTTTCTGGAGGACTTCGAGACGCTGCCGTCGATCTCCTTCGACCACGCCGTCATGGAAAAGGCCGAGCGGGTCGCGATGGTCGCGCTGGACGCGGGGTGGTCGGACGTGGGCTCGTGGGACACGCTGTACGACGTACTGGAAAAGGACGGCTTTCGGAACGCCGCGATCGGCGACGTCATGCTGCAGGATTGCAAAAACTGTCTTGTGGACTCCCGCAATCGTCTTGCCGCCATGATCGACGTGGAGGACCTGATCGTCGTCGACTCGCCCGACGCCCTTCTCATCACCCGCCGCGGCTCGTCGCAAAAGGTGCGGAACATCGTCGAACGCCTGAAGACGGACGTCCGCAGGGAGGCCACTCAGGCCCCGGAAAGCGCGCGTCCCTGGGGACTCTACAGGATCCTCTGCGAGGAAGAACGCTTCAAGATCAAGCGCATCATCATCTCCCCCGGCAAACGCCTGAGCCTGCAATACCACAACCACCGCAGCGAGCACTGGGTCGTCGTGCGGGGAACGGCGCGCGTCACGATCGACGGAAAGGAGCAGTTCGTCCACGAGGGCGAAAGCGCATTTATCCCCAGAAACGCTCATCACAGGCTGGAGAATCCGGGTAAAATAGAGCTGGAGATCGTCGAAATCCAGGGAGGAGAGTACCTCGGCGAGGACGACATCGTCCGACTGGACGACGACTACAGAAGGGTCTAAATGCCAGGAAACCCTGTAGACGCCGAAATTAATTATTTTGTATGTGAAATTTATCAGTTAAGCCATAGCAATGAATTACGATGTTTACGTATTTGCCCCGTGAAGTGAGTAATAATACGTGGACGGACTGCGTTGCTGTGATACAATGCGTGAAAAATGTCCTTGAATGCGGAGGGCAGACAATTCAGGATGGACAGTTTTCAGGGGAGGTAGTCGTTTTGATGTTGAAAAGATTTGCAGTGCTGAGCCTGGTTGTTGCGGCAGCCGTCATTCTTATGGGAAGTCCGGCGAACGCGGCGGATACGGTCGGGGTCATCAGCTCTCAGGAGATCATCTCGAAGCATCCTAAATTTGAGGAAGCCGCAAAACAGCTTCAACAGATCGGCAGAATGAAGGAAAGCGAGGCCAAGGAGGCGGCAGACAGGGAAACGGAGCCCGCCAAAAAGGCTCAGGCCGTTCAGGCCAAGCGCGCGGAGCTCGCTAAGGAAGAAGAGCGCCTGATGGGCCCGATCTTCAAGGACTGCGAGGCGGCGGTGCGCGTTGTGGCAAAGAATAAAAAGGTGACCATCGTTTTGGAAAAGGCGTCGGTTTACTTTGGAGGCATGGATATCACCCTGGACGTCATCCAGCAGCTTTTGCGGCAATAAATTTCTCCTGGAATTACCCCACGACAAAAGCTGCGTGTTTGTGCGCAGCTTTTGTCGTAACCGGGCCCGGCGAGCCGGCGGGAGTAAAACCGGAGAATAAGACCAATGAAGCTCTTTGTTACCGATATCGACGACACCCTGTCCGTGGGTGAAACGGTTTCCGGAGAAGTTTGCGACGCCTGCGCGCGTCTTCGGGATGCGGGATGGGATATCATGGTCGCTACGGGGCGCACGTTCGGGACCTCGAAAAACCACATGCGGGTTATCGGCGCGACGCAGCCCGCCATCCTTTACGACGGCGCGCGGACGATGACGCTCGACGGGCGTGAGGTTCGATCGTCCTGTTTCGCTCCGTCGCTGGCGGCGGAGCTTCAGGAGAGCCTCTGGCAGGAGCCGTTCGAGATTCAGATCGCGGGAGACGAGGTCATTCGCTGTCGTGAAAGCGACCGGGAGACGATTCGTTTTTATCGCGACTCGGGCGTCGTCGTTCATTGCGTGACCGCGCCGTTTGCGGCGGAGCCCGTTTATCGGATCGGCCTGTGGATTTCTCCGGAAAGGCTTGCGGGCGTGGAGGCGCGCCTGAGAGATTCGTTCGACGACGTGGAAATTCTGGCTGGAGGTGCGTCGTTTCTGGACATTCTCCCGAAGGGCGTGTCCAAGGGAGGCGCTTTCGAGCGCTTTGTCACGGGCCTGCCGGAGCGTCCGGAGGTCGTTGTCGCGGCGGGCGACCACAGAAACGATCTCGCTCTGCTGCGTCGTGCGGACGTCGCGGTGGTCCCGCGGAACGCGACCGGCGACCTGCTGGCCATGGCGGACGTCGTGATGCCCTCCGCGATGGAACACGGCGTCGCCGCCCTCGTGGATCATCTTTTGTCGTCCGACTTTGCCCTGGGAAAGGGGCGGAGCGGAAAAATATTCTTATAGCAGGCAGCGTCATTGACATTAACGGGGTTCTCAGGGGCCCGAGGCCCCTGAGCGGGGTTCGGGGCAGAGCCCTGAAGTTTTTTATATCGGCGTTGAACGAAAAACGAGAGAGGAGACTCCTGTTTTGTTCTCAATTGTTTTGTTCTCAAGGAAAACGCTTTTATCGAGCGCGCTTTCTGCGGCGTTGCTTTTCGTCGCGGCGGGAGCCGCAGGGGCGGCGGACACCATAGGCGTGCTCGAGTCGCAAAAGATCCTGTATCAGCATCCGAACTTCGGACTGGTGGCTCGGCAGGTCGGAGAAAGGGGCCGGGCAAAGGAAGCCGAAATTCAGGCAGCTCTGGAAAGGACCTCGGACCCCGGGGAAAGAGCCCGGATCATCGCGGAAGGTTCGCGGGAGATGAAGTCGGAGGAGACGCGCCTGATGGCCCCCATCAACAGGGAGTGCCAGAACGCCGTCGCGTCCGTCGCGAAGACGAAAAAGATGACGGTCGTCATGGAGAAGACCGCCACTTACTACGGAGGGACGGATATCACCGAAGACGTGATTCGATACCTGAAGACGACCGTAAAGAAAATCGAACCTCCGCAAGCCGCGCGGTGACGTTCCGGAGGCCGACGGAGCAGGAGAAGATCGAGAAGGAGAGGATCGAATGCAGGTTTTTGAACAAAAATCGTTTCTGAAGGGGATGGGGACGTTTTTTTTCGTCTGCGCTCTTTTCCTGTCGACGCCTGCGGCTTTTGCCGTCGACGTGTCCTCCTGGACGTGGGACGTTCTGGTTGTGCCTCCGGATACGGGCTGGGAGGCGGAGCCGGGTCTGTCCATTCAAAGAACGCTTCTGTGGCATCAGGGGGTCATTTCGGACAAGGGAGACGGCATTCTGGGGCATGACGTCCGTTTCGTGTTTCTGCCCCCCCTCTCGGAGGAGACGGCGGGCGAGTACACGCTTCCCCTGACTCCGGAGACGGTGGGCGTTTTCAGTTTTGCGTCGCATCCGGTGGACGCGGCGCTGATCGACCGAATGCGGAAGCTCGACATTCCCCTGCTGCTGGGGGGAGGAGAAAACGTCTTCTTTTACGAAGGCGCCCGTCTTCTGCCCTTCGTTTTCGGGCTGGACCTGTTTCGCGACTATCGCGCCCGGGCCTTCGTGGAATACGCGGTGCGAACGCAGGTTCCGTCGTCCCATATCGGAGTCGTCGGCGCCCGTTTTACGCTTAACGAGGAGCGCGAGGCAAAACTGTGTCTCGACCTCCTGATGGACGCGAACCTCATGCCGATGCCCTTCTGGGTCGACCCCTCCGTCTCGGACACCTTCCAGATCCTGACGCAGGAAATAAAGGAGTACACCGCGGGGGTTCTCATCAGTTACGTCGGAAGAATGGCCAGCGCGGAGATCTGGCGCGGCATAATGGGGGTGCGTTCTCCCTATCGGCTGTGGTACGGCGGTGCTCCGGACAGATATTTCCTTTCGTTCAGGGGAATGATCTTCGCCGACCAGAACATGTATCTGAACACTCAGGGCGGTTTCGAGCGCCTGAAGCGGGAGCTTTGGTCGTCGCGCGCCGTTGCCGTGGGCGACAGCGCCGCGGCGGGGCGGGCCAACGCGCTTGTCCTGTGGCTGACCGAGGCCCTGTCGACGCTCAAAACGAAGACCTTCCCCGACCGGAAGGCGCTTCTTCTTCAACTTTCCCGGGTACGGAACATTCCCTTCGGCAACCAGAGTCTGGACATCTCCGAAACGACGCATCGCCCGGTCCGACGCCACGTGCGCATACTCGAAATACGCGACCGAAGTTTTTTCGTGCTGGACGGCATGGACGTAACGGGGCCGGAATACTCCGACTATTGAACCTGAGGGGGACCGTTTTATGAAGCTCAGCGAAATCAGAAGCCTTCTGCAGGCCGACGTGCTTGTCGGCGAGGAGGCGCTGGATACGACAGAGGTCGAGAAGGGATACGCGTCGGACCTCATGAGCGACGTCCTGGCTTTTGCGTCGCCTGCCGTGCTGCTTCTGACCGGGCTGACCCACGTTCAGATTTTCAGGACCGCTCAAATGCTGGATATCCCCTCCATTGTTTTCGTCCGCGGAAAAACGCCCGGCGAGGATCTTCTGCAACTGGCGCGCGGGGCGAAGATGCCCATTCTCGCGACCTGCATGAGCATGTTCGAGGCGTCCGGGCGTCTTTACGGCGCGGGGCTCGCCGCCTGCAACATCCCCAGACGTTGATCGTCAGGTTTTGTTACAGCAGAAAAAATCGGACGCTTTCATGGCCTCTCCGTATCTGGAAAACTTCGTCGTCGACGAAAACGAACTCTTCTCCATCGGAGAGGCGGCCGCGCAGATCAAGGCCATTCTGAAAATGCTGGGAATCCCGTCGGACGTCATCCGAAGGGCCTCCATCGTCGCTTACGAAGCCGAGATGAACCTCGTCATTCACGGCGGAGGCGGTCGCATGGAGCTGGAGGTCAGGCCCGAGCGCGTCAAAATATCGGCCCTGGATGCCGGACCGGGAATTCCGGATATCGAAAAGGCGATGATGGAGGGCTTTTCGACCGCTTCCGAAAAAATCAGAGAGATGGGTTTCGGGGCAGGCATGGGGCTTCCAAACATTAAACGCAATTCCGACAGTTTAGAACTCCTCTCCGAGGTCGGAAAGGGGACGACTCTCAGGGCCGAAATCCTGGTGAAACAGGAGAGGGAGGGGTGAAATTTGCTGGGCATAGAGGTGCGCCACGGCGCATGCAAACGCTGCGTCAAGTGTATCAGAAGCTGCCCCACCCAGGCGATGAGGATTTATCAGGGTGCGGTTCGCGTCGATACCGAACTTTGTGTAGGGTGCGGAGAGTGCATCCGGGTATGTCCGTGGAAGGCCATAGAAGTGCGGCAGGACAGCTGGGTCGCCCTCCGGAAGACCCCGAACCTGTTGCTGACGGCCGACCCTTCCTTTTACGTGCAGACCGGCTCCTGCGGCCGCACGGGGTCGCTGCAGGAATCTCTGGACCGGCTGGGGTTCGAGGACATTTCCGACTATATCTCCACGGCCTACGATCTCGCGGCCCTCGCGATCGCGAGGCAGATCAACGAACGCCGGAAGGACGACCTTCCCCTCATTTCAACCTATTGTCCCGCCGTGCTGCGTCTGATCCAGCTCAGTCATCCGGAGCTGATCGACCGTCTCGTCGGCGTGGAATCCCCGCTCGAGATCGGCGTGGATCACTGGAGAAGGGCCACGGGGCGCGCCGAAAGCGTCGTCCTCCTCGCGCCCTGCCCGGCGATGTCGATGCTCCAGAGCCTGCCCGCGGGGCGGGCGAAGAGCAACTTCGACCACGTGATCATCATTCGGCAGGTGATACGCAACCTGATCAGCGAGGGAGCGACGGTCAACGAGCTGCCGCTCTCCTTCGAGCGCAACGGGCGGTGGCTGATGTGGGCGCTGCACGGCGGGGAGACGCGGCATATCGCCGCGACCATGGGGCGTCCTCTGACCTCGATCGTCGCGACGGGCATTCGTAACCTGCAGGACCTCCTGAACGAACTCGAGCTTGGACGGCTGGGCTGCGTGGAGTACCTCGAATGCCGCATGTGCGACCAGGGCTGCCTCGGGGGCGTCGCCACGTCCGAATCGCGTTTCATGTCTCTGGTGCGCCTGCAGAACCTGAACATCAACTGGACCCTGACCAGGGAGGAACGCGAGCGGCTTCTGGCCCTTTACGCGACAGACATATGGCGCTTCAGCGAGCCGATAAGGCCGCTGAAACAGAAATCTCTGTCGGACGACATCCAGCAGGCCATGGCGCGGCTCAGAAAAATGAACGAACTGTACGCGACGCTGCCGGGGATCGACTGCGGGTCCTGCGGGCATCCCTCCTGTCATGCCATGGCCGCGGACCTGGCCAGGGGCGAGGGCGAGATGACGAACTGCATCTTCAAGCTCAAGGAACGCATTACCGACCTGAGCTCGCGAATTTTCGAGCTCTGCGCCAGAAACCCGGAGACGCCGATGTCTCTCGGCAGGCACGGCCGCGCCGCGGGGACAGGGGATTCAGAGCATGACGATCGGTGAGCTTTGCGACGCCCTTCAGGCGGAGGTCGTCTCCGCGGGCGACGAAACGCAAAAGATCGAGGGCGTGATCGTGGGGGACCTTCTCAGCCACGTCCTGGGCTCGGCGCGGGAAAACCAGGCCTGGGTGACGATCCAGACGCACCTGAACGTCGCCGCCGTCGCCGTGCTGAAGGAGTTGCCCCTGATCCTCCTGGCCTCGAATCGGAGGCCGCAGGAGGAGCTGGCGGCCAAATGCCGGGAGGAAAACGTCGCGCTCGCGGTCTCGCCGCTTCCCGCCTACGAGCTCTGCCTTCGGCTCGGCGCTTTGGGCATCGGTGATGTCCGCGGAAGCTGAACTGCATCGCTTTTGGATCGACCTGCACCTGCACACCGTGCTGTCGCCCTGCGCCGACCCGGAAATGGGCGCGCCCGAAATCGTCGCCCGCTGTCGGGACGGGGGCATCGACCTCATCGCCGTGACGGACCACAATCACACGGGAAATTTCGCCGCGCTGCGGGACGCGGCGCAGCATGGTTCCCCCGACCCGGACTCCGTCGCGCTTCCGGGTCCTGTTGTACTTCCAGGAATGGAAGTCCAGAGCATGGAGGACATCCACGTCGTTGTGATCTTCGAGGACGAGGCCGGGGCGCGGACCTTTCAGGACTGGCTGTGGCGACGTATGCCGCCCATCCGCAACCGGGAGGACGTTTTCGGCTTTCAGCTCGTCATCGATCAGGACAACAACGTTCTGGACCAGGAGCCAATTCTGCTGGTCCAGGGGGCGCAGTACCCCCTGGACGAAATCGCCGCCCGCGGCATGGAGGCGGGCGCCATCGTCATCCCCGCGCACCTCGACCGCCCATCGTTTTCCTGTGAGGCCGTTCTGGGGCAGCTTCCGGAAAATTTCCCCTGCTCCGCCGTCGAAATATCGCCCCGCGCTTCGCACGCCGAGCTCGAGGGCTGGAAAAAACGCTACCCCGGACGCACTCTCGTGCGATCGTCCGATGCCCATCGCCTCGAGGAAATTTCCCGCAGCCGCTGCACCCCCATGCTCCTCGCCGAACTTTCGTTCGAGGAGGTAAAACTTGCGCTCTCGGGCACGCGGGGGCGGAGGGTGCTGTTGCCATAACGCCGCCGGCCTCGATTGACCTCTAAAGATCAAAAACCATGGGGCTCTGCCCCATACCCCGCAGGGGACGCAGTCCCCTGACCCCGTTAATTTTTTAACCTGTCGACACTGGCGCGCTCTGCCCTCCCCTGAGTTTGAACGGTTACGCCTGTCGAAATTCAGGCCTCCGGAAACTGCCCCTCTATTCTTCGGGAACGGCGCTGCCTACATAACGGTTGATGTGCTCGATGATGTCTTTCTGCGTCGTCGATCTGTTTTCGAGAAGCTTTATCTGGTATTTCCGTTTCAGATCATCCGATATCCGTATCGATATAAATTTCCACTCTCTGTCTTTTCTCAATGGTTGCATTGTATCTCCTCCATACGGTGAAGTAAAATTTTTTGTTTCCCGATGGAGGATCATAATGAGCATTTCTTCACCTGTCAAGATGCATTCTTAGTTCTATTAAAATATTATTGACATGCGCCTTTATCCTTAATGATCATTTTTTATTTTATATATTTTATATCTTGACAAAATGCGCGCATACGCGCTAAGATTATCTCAATAAAACATAGAGAAGAAGTAAGTAAAATGGACAATCGCATCGACGGAGGCGAAGGAAATGAGAGAAGAATATGAAGAATATCGGAAAGAAGCGCGTCGAAAAATCGGGCCCGCGAAATCGCGCAAGGGCATCGGCATCGCGGAGTGCCTGGTTCTGATCGTCGTCCTCGCGCTCGCCACAGGCGCGATTTTCTCCACGCTGGGGTGGAGCACCGGAAGCTACACTTTCGCCCGGCGGGAAATGAAGGGGCGCGAGCTGCTTTTCAACTGGGTCCAGACTTTCGAGTCGCTGTGGCCGACGCCGGGCCACCCGTCCCCCGAGGACGCCTTCGAGAAGGCCGCGAACGCCCTGAACGGGACCTGGGACAGGACAAACAGGCTTGCCCGCGTCAACGGATTCACCATCGTTCCCAGGGCAGGACAGGAATCTGCCGGGAAGCGCGTCATCGACCTGAAGATCTACGGAGGGAACAACAAAACGGGAAAGCTCATTGTGAGCATGGGCAGGAGCTACAACATCTTTTCCAGTGAGACGGTCTCGGACGATTCTCTGCTGTAGCGGGTAAGGAGGAAGAGATGAAAACCAGGACGGGAAAAGCATTCTCTTTTGCGGAACTGCTGATCACCCTGACGATCACGTCCATCCTCGGAGGGGCTGCCGTTATCGTGCTCTGGTTCGCCTTCGGCATATTTTCCCAGAGTGACGCTTACATGACGGCAAACGCGGAGATGGAGCTGGCCATCCAGAGGCTGGGGCGCGAGTTTACGCTGATCGGCCTCGGCATGCCCAACAACAGGAAGGGGGCGGGTTCTTTCGCATCCGCGTTCGCGTACCCGACACGATCGCCCATCATGGCGCTGATGGGAACCTCCGGCGGAGTCTGGGGAGGACCCGTCACCGTCGGAAAGGCCAATCCCTCGAATGTGTACGACGTTTCGGCGATGCAGCAGACCACCCTCGACGGCGGAGACGTTTACGTCGGACCGGAGCTGTATTACGCCTGGGCCGTGCCCACGGGGGTCAGGGCCTTTACCTCGTCGGACGTCAAAGTTCACCGTGGCGCCACGGTCACCGTTACGGAGCTGCTCTCTCCCTCCGGCCCCGGAAGGGCGTTTTTGGAGAACTTCAGGTACGACGGGCGACTGATCGGCCTCACGGACGACGCGGCGTCGCGCGGCAGAAACCCCGCGTCGTGGCTTCTGTTTCCAACGCTCAGAATTCCCCTGCTGATGAAGGAATGGACCGCGGACGGACTGCGCGCGACCCTGGCGGCCGACGCGGGTCAGGATATGGAGGGAGTGCTCACGGGGCTCGACGAGGTGCACCTGCTTCAGGCGGCGCGCCTTTACCTCAGCCCCGACGGCGAGCTGGTGCAGGTGATCTTCGGCAGCGACTACACGGACGAGTCGACCAGCACGATTGACGTTCTGGCGCACAACATCGTGGGGTTGCAGTTCGCCTACAACGCCGCCTCCCGCCTCCTGACGATGTACATCGCGGCCCGGGGCAACGAAAGAGACGCCGTCGCCGTCAAAACACAGCCGGGCGGATGGCCGTCCTGGCTGCCTCCCATCGCGTCCGACGCGCTCTCGTACCGTGTGGCCACGAAGGCTATAACGTGGAGGATAAGAAATTGACGAAGGATAAAAAGATGAAGGATAAAAAATCGAAACCGTTCGGGATCCACAGACACGTGGGCACAGCGCTGATTCTGGCGCTGATCGTCGTGCTGGTCGGAAGCGTCCTGACCGCACTCATTTTCGACATGACCTTCAGCTTTTCCTGGACGGCCGGCGTCCAGCAGAAGAGCTACGTGAACCACACCACGATGGTCGACGCCATACAGACCGTCAAGGGACTGATCCTGCAGACCAACCTGTCGGGCGACGCCGGCGGCAGCGTTGCCATGCACGTGCCCGTCGTTCTGAACAGCGAAGACATCACGAATCTGAGCGACCTGCGTTTCGGCGGCGGGAACCTGAGCTACGACGTCGCCGTCGGCAACGGCGTGGGCCGTCAGCGACTGGAGATGAGCGTTTACGACATGTGCTACGAGCCCAACCGGCTGCGGCCGCCTCTCAGGAGCGACCCGATGCAGATGAAGGAACTGCCGCCTCCCATAAAGCCGTCGAAGCTCTCCTCCGCCGGGGGAGGAGGAATGTCCACCGACGGCGACCAGAACGTGTCGGACAAGGGCACCAACGAAAACGGCTCAGGCGGGAGTGGAAGCGGAAACTTTCCTGTAAAAAAGTACGGCGCGTACCTGGTTCGGGCCAGACTTTTCGACATCGACGCGCGCGGCGCCCGAAAACTGGTCCGCACGGCCGAGGAGGCCTTCATCCAGGTTCTGGATTAGCGGGATCGACAGACCCCGCACGGGAAGGACAATACGCCAAAGTCCCCCGTATTAAGAGCTTGACAGCCGTAGTGTTTTGCGATTCCATACTATTTAGATGAAACGTTCTTAATTAGCAGGCTGTCTGGAAGATTATAGAAGATTACGGAAGATTATGGAAGATAGATAATGCAGCCCTACAGGTATTTTGTGAGCGAGGAGTTGAAATCATGAAACGAAAAATCAGGATGGCGTGGGCCATGTTTTTGATTTTTACATGGATTTTGCAGGGAGCGGCCGCGCAGGCGGCGGTGTCCTTCCGGGCGTTTCGGAAGAGCACCTATCCCGTGGAGGACGCGGTCTTCACCGGCATGATGCCCAACGTGCTCTTTTTTCTGGACAGTTCGACGTCCATGGCGATGTCGATGAAAGGGCAGTTGCCGGTGTTCAACTCGTGGAACGACAAAGTGATGCAAAGAGACTGGAGCATCATGCGCGACGCCAACTTTCGGGCGAGCCTCCTGAAGGAGATGACCTACGGCATGGGAGGGCGTCCCGTGAGCAAAGGATACCCGCCCGATCAGAAGGCCAGACTGGAGAACAACGGCCTGACCCTTCCCTTCGTGTCGCCTTACCAGGGCACGGAGCTGTCCAACTGGGAGCTCATCAGTCTGCCGAACACCAGAAGGTCCGACTGGCTGGGGTACTCGCGCGCGGGCAGAGACGTGGACGTATCCAACAACCGGATCGGAGACCCCGACAGCTACTATTCGCCGGATCCGAACAGGCCTTATCTGCTGACGTTTCTCGAGACCAGAATGGCAAACTGGGACGGCGGCAGCGACGCCTCCATGTTTCCCGGGGAGATGAAGCCTTACCTGCCGGGAGGCTCGATGGCCGGAAAACCCATGCCCGACGATGTTGCGCGAAACTCTTTGATGCCGAACGACAGCAAGATGTACAAGATGAAACTGGTGCTGTGGCGTCTCCTGAGCCCGGAAAACGCCGATATTCTTTCCAAAATGAAGATCGGAGTCGTCAGCGATTTTGCCGAGCATTTCTGGGACGTCAACGCGCGCGCGGCGGTCATTCGGAGGCCTCCCTACAGGAGGGACGAGGACTACGTGGAGCCTTATTACACCGGAAAGAAATCGGACATGTTTTATGCCATCCACAACGGGAAGAGAACCCCGATTCATTTTCCTTACGGATCGGCCCCGAGCGGCTACTCGGGAATCAGCGATCCGCCCACCCCCATAGCCGTGGCGGCGGGGATTTCGGGTGGCGGACTGGGCGATTACAGCATGGGGGAGGTCGGCTACAGCGGAATCCTGAACGTCTACAAGGAAGAGGTAAGCCAGCGCTACGCCGACAACTACCTGGACGGCGACAGGGAGAGGATGAAGCGCCACGTCTTCCGCGCGCTGCTGCGCGTTCCCTTCGACGTCATGTACACGCTGCAGGGAGATGGGACCTTCCGCCCGACCCCGAGCGTCATTGCCTTCCGCGAACTGATCGACGGCATCGAACAGATCAACTTCGCCAACGGCGTGCCCCTGACGGGCAGAATCGTCAACGACGAGATCGCCCCCAGCGGCGCTCCCGATCTGTCCAGGATGATTTACGGGCGCGACGGCTTTCACGTGCGGGGCGGCATGAACCTGCAGGTGCTCGGCACGCCCGGGGATGCTCAATACGCGGTCACCTACGCTCGGGGGGTCAGGGGCGTCAAAACGCAGCACCTGGGATACTACGACTGGCTGAGGGGACTGAAGTACCAGATGAAGCAGCAGACGAGCGTGATCATGAACCGTTTGCGCAACTCGGAGGGGCTCATGACCGGCACCGCGCTGGGGAGCGTCATCGACTTCTTCTCCCCGCTCGCCGGCATCCTGCCCTTCACGGAGGGCCCGGAGGCCTCCGACACGCGCGGGTACTTCCCCGTCACCGGGTCCTGCCAGTCCAACTGGCTGGTCGTCTTCACGGGAGGCAACGACAGGGAGGCCGCCATAACCATCCAGAACTCCCTGAAGAACCTTTACCTGAACTCCCGAACCCTGAGGGGACGTCACTGGACCGGCTCGAAGTGGATCGAGCGGAACTACGAGATGGACAATCCGATTCGGACGATTTTCGTGGGCATGGTGCCGATGGACGACGCGAACCGGGACGGGGACCCCTACGCCCCCGACAGGACGGACGACTCCAGCAGCAAACGCATGCGCAAGGCCATCCGCCGAATGGCGCACGCCGGGCAGCCCCTCAGGGACGGCAGGCCGGATACCACCGTCGAGCCGTATTTTGCGGACAATGCCCCCGACCTGCTCAACGCGCTCCAGTCCATCATGCAGAAAATTCGAACCGAGCAGTTTTCCGCGGGCGCGCCGGTCCTCCTGCCCATCTACGAGGACTCGGACAACGGGGAAAGGGCGCTTTTTTCTTCGTTTTACAGCCTCAATACGCAAAAACAGTGGAAAAGTTCCTTTGCCCGGTATGACATCCCGAAGGACGGCGCGCAGAAAGCGGCCATGAGGTGGGAGGCCGACGCGCTCATGAGCGCCGACGTCGGCAATCGCCGGGTCTATACGACGAAAGGTCCGGCGGGAACGTCCGATTCCGCTCTCGTCAGCCTGAAAGCGCTGAACGATAAGGATTTTGCCGCTCTGGCCCAGGTTCCGGCGGAGCACGCGGCGAAGTTCAGGGACTGGCTCCTTCGCTATCCGGGCGAACCGGGAATTCTCGGCGACATGGAGCACTCCGGCGTCGCGATCGTGGGCAGCGCCGATCTGGAGGGCATAGCCCCGCGGGAGAAGCGGATTTACCTTCAGACCAACCGCGGAGTCCTGCACTCCCTGAACTACGACAAAGGCGGGGAAGAGTGGGCCTTCATTCCGCCCAATATCTTCCAGCACCGCATTCGGGACCAGAAATTTCTGGATGGCCGCACCTGGATCGACGGAGACGGAGACAGGACGCTGGCGTCCCGTCCTCTGGTGCTCCTGGACGGAATGCTGTCCTTCGGCGACGTCACGATCGACGGGACTCCCCGGACCTGTATGCTGGGGGCTCTGGGCTGGGGCGGCAACTCATTTTACGCCATGGACGTCACCCGGCCCGGATCAGAGCCCGTTTTTCGGTGGGCCATCGACAACGTCCGCTACGCCGAGGTCGAAAAGAACCCCGCCGATGGCGTCAAACGCTGGGGAGCGGCCGCCGGCAGCGGGAATTACGACTACAGCGACCTCGGGCTGACCATCGTGTCGCCCGCCCTTCTCCACACGGAGACCGCGGACGTGGGGATCATTCCCGGAGGGCTGGGCTACCACTTCGGAGCCGACAGCCAGGGGAAGGCGCTTTACATCTTCAGCCCCAAAGATGGAAGCATCGTCAGAAAGATCGACATGCCGGGCATGGGGATAACGCCGGTGACGTACTTCTCTTCAAATTCCAGCGGGTCATCGACTTCCAAAACGACGGAATTCATCACCGGCGACAGCGAGGGATGGGTCCTGCGCTGCGACACGACGCGGGACCTGAACGACTGGGCGCTTGCCCCCGTGTTCCGCCTGCTCTCGTCCGCGAAGAAACCGGTGGCGCTGACGAAGGCGATCTCGGCCGGCAGAACCGCGAAGGGCGGGCGATGGCTGTTCGGCGGAACGTCGGACCTGATGGTTCCGGATTTTTCGGAACAGAGGGTGCTGAAAAACGACGAGCAGTACATCTTCGCCCTGAACCTGGGCCAGGTGGAAAAAAGGACTTCTCCGCCGACGACCTCGGACCTGATTTCGCTCAAATACCTGCTCGACCCGGGGTATATTCCGTCATACGGAGTGAGCGAAGACCAGACGCCGGTACCGACCGACGCCCTCGGCTGGAGCCTGAAGCTTCGTCCGAAGATGGACCACGATCGCCGGCCGACGGATGCGGAATACGTCACCAGCGCGCCGTTCCTCTCCGGCGGGGTCCTGTACGTCTCCACCTTCATTCCGCGCACCCGGAAGCCGGGCACGCAGGAACACTGCGAGGCTCTGGGGGACGGCAGGTTTTACGCGCTGGACCCCATGACGGGCGTTTCCAAATGGAAAAACGGGCAGCAGGCTCTTCTTTTCGCCGACGTCAAGATCGTGGGGATTTCCGCTTCGCAGGGCAGCCTGTTTCTTGGCGTCAGGGAGCTTCAGAAGGGAGCGCTGGAACTGCTGAGAGGGTACGAGGAACTGAAGGACCTCAACGTCCTTGCGGAGGGTACGGTTCTGCAGATTCCCGCGATCGCGACGGATTCGGCTCCGGATGTCAGCCTCGAGCGGGTCGTCCCGCATCTGCAATACTGGAGGGAGTTTTTCTAGATGAAAATCAGGCACGGGATCATCATATGTTGCCTTTTGTCTGCGTTTCCGTTTTTGGCTTCGCCCGCAACCGCGAACCCGGCGCTTTTGGACGAAAACGCGTTGCAGACTCCGGCGACCGGCGCGGTGGTGGACCCGCTCCCGGAGATCTTTACGGTCACGGGATCTCTGACGGGCGCGGAGGCGCTTTCCGCCGGGTTCCCCTGGAAGATGAAGCTGAAGGTGAAGGAAGAGGTGTACGACGTCGAGGTCGCGGAGGACTGCGTCTTTCGCGACCTGCGGAAAAAAGCGATTTCCGGCCCCGAGTTTTTCCGGATGTTCCTGGGGAAAGTTATCACTGTCGATTTTTACGGAATCAACGATGGCGATATGACCCGCAACGTCGCCGTCGAATGTCGGGTCGGAGGACAGTGACCGAACGCCTGCTTACGTTGATGTAACTATTCAGGCCCAGGGGGGGGCACGTTCCCCTGCCCCCCTGGAACCCTCGAAGTATTTTGCCGGCTTTTGCCCGGGTGGGCGATGGGGGGCGCTTACCCGTTTATCACCTGTCGCCTGGGAGCGAAAATGCGGGCTTTTGACGAAGGACTATTGCGGAGGAATATTTTGAAGAGGAATATTTTGAAGATGGTTCCATTTTCGCATTTTCGAACGCGATTTTTAAGCATAAGGGTCGTCCTTGTCGTTCTCATTGTGTGTGTTTCCGCGCCGGCTTTGTGCCTGACCGCGTGGATGGCGACGGATATGACGCAGGCCCGGCCGAAGGACGCCGGCTCCATGGCTCTGACGCTGTGTTTTACGGTCTTCGCCTCCCTTGTCGCGTACCGCATTGGAGTGCGCTGTCTGGTTCTGCCGCTGGAGAAATTTCTGAAAACGATGCGGAGCCTCTCCGATGGAGGAGAGCCGGGTGTTCGTGCCGACGCCGGGGGCGGACCGGGAGAGATCGTTCTGCTGGCGGAGGCTTTCAACGAGATGGTCGACGTTCTGCAGGGAAAAAACATCCGCCGGCGTCTGATGAATGCCCGACTGACGCTTTATACCTCGAAACTGGAGAATCTCGTCAGAGAGCGGACGGCCGATCTGCTCAGGACGCAAAAACACGTCGAGCTGATCCTCGATTCCACGAGCGAGGGGATCCTCGAGCTGGACATCGACAATCGCATCACCTTTGTCAACAGGGCGGCCCTCTCGATGCTCGATTACGGGGACATGGAGCTGACGGGCAGGGATTTTTTCGAGTTCGTCGAAAAAACGGAACCCTGGCGCGCGGCGATCGAGGAGATGAAACAGGCGCAATTGCCGGGGATGACCCTGATTCATAAGTCGAATGGCTCCATTTCGGTGGACGCTTTTATCGCTCCGATCCTGATCGGCGGCGAGCGGAAGGGGTCCGTCCTGACCTTTCTCGATATTACAGATTCTCTGGCGAGACGCCGGATCATGAACGCCATCTACAGCACCACGTCCAACGGGTACGTCACTTTCTCCGAAAACTGCTCGGTGCTGGACTGCAACCCCGGAATGCTGCGCCTGCTGGGCCTGACAAAGGGGGACATGCCGATGCCGAAGGCCGATTTTCTGCGGTTTTCTCCGATCTGGCAGCCGGACGGGTCCCTTTCCAGCGAAAAGTTCTCCTCTCTGTTCGAGGAAGTTCGGCAGAAGGGGAGCGTCTCGTTTCCGTGGACGCACATGGACACGGGGCACAATCTGGTGCCCTGCACCGTCGTTTTGACGCTGATCGGCGTCAACCGGCATCCCCTTTTTTTCGGAAGCGTGCAGGACATGCGCGATCACCTCAAGGCCCATGAGGCCCTGAAACAGCAGCGGGAACAGCTTCAGAGAATACTGGAATCGAGCCCCATAATCCTGGCTGTCACCGTGGACGACCAGATTCGCATGATCAGCAGAAACGGGACGGAGCTGCTGGGGCTCAGCGTTGGAGATTCCATTTCGCGGATGTATTCCTGCCCCGAAGAGCGCGAAAAGGCCCTGCAGGACATCGAGCAGGGAAAATACGGCAGCGGGCTGCCCATGAGCCTGCAGCGCGCCGATGGGGGCGTCTGCGACGCCCTGCTGACGTTCAAGCCCTTTTCGTACGAGAGAGAAAGGGCGCTTTTGATCTGGATCGTCGACATCACCGAGCTGGAGCGGGCGCGTCGGAACGCCGAGGCCGCGGCGCTCGCCAAGAGCGATTTTCTCGCCGGCATGAGCCATGAAATACGAACCCCCATGAACGCGATTTTGGGCATGAGCCATCTCTGCCTGCAGACGCGGATGACGGAAAAGCAGTACAATTATCTTCATAAAATCCACGGGGCCGCGACCGCGCTTCTGTCCCTGATCAACGACATCCTCGATTTCTCGAAAATCGAGGCGGGAAAGCTGTCGCTGGAAAACGTGCCCTTCCGTCTCTCCGAGACCCTGCGGAGCCTGTGGGATCTCGTCGCCTTCAGGGCCGAGGAAAAGGGCATTCTCTTCACCCTGGACATCGGGCGTCACGTCCCGAACTGTTTTGTGGGCGACCCGCTGCGCCTGAACCGCATTCTCATCAACTTGTGCAATAACGCCATCAAATTTACGGAGCGGGGGGAGATCGTCGTGCGCGCGAGCGTGGACGACTCCTGCCAGTCGCCGGAGGAGCAAAAACGCGTGAAGCTGCTCTTCAGCGTTACGGATACCGGCATCGGCATGACGCCCGAACAGCTCTCCCAGCTTTTCAGGCCCTTCGTGCAGGCGGACGGCTCCATTACGCGCAGGTACGGCGGGACCGGTCTGGGGCTCACGATCTGCCGGCATCTGGTGGAATCCATGAACGGCGCCATCGAGGTCAGAAGCCAGTATGGAAAGGGCACGACCGTCCTCTTTTTCGTCGACCTGGAGGTGGACGCGGGATCGGAGGAGACTCCCATGAGCTTCAAGACGAGGGAGCTGCGCGTTCTGACGGCCGACGGCAGCGAAGTGGTGCGGAATACCCTGTACAACGAGCTCGTGTCCCTGCATTTTCGTCCCTCCGTGAGCGCCACGGGCGCTGAAATGCTCGAAAAAATCCGCACGGCCATAAAGGAAGAGGATCCCTACGCCTTCGTCCTGATGAACTGGAAAATGCCGGACCTGAGCGGAGAAGAGCTGGTCACGTGCATCAGGAGGGATTTTGCGAAAAAAGATTGCCCCCGTATTGTCATGCTTGCCTCCGGCGACTACGAGGACTGTCTGGAGAGCTGCGCAAAGCTGGGGCTGGAGAAATTTCTCGCCCTGCCGGTCAGCCGTTCGGACCTCTATGACGCCCTGGTCGACGTGCTGGAGCGGGAATACGGCAGGCAGCGGGCGGCGGCGACGCTGGCGAACGCAAAGCCCTTTGTCCCCGACGTTCCTCTAACGGGCAAAGTCCTTCTGGTGGAGGACAACGCGACCAACCAGGAGATCGCCATCGAGCTTCTGGAGCAGGTCGGCATCAGCGCCGACATCGCCAGCAACGGGGAAGAAGCCGTCATCGCCGTCAAAAACGGACATTACGACCTGATTTTCATGGACGTTCAGATGCCCGTCATGGACGGACTGGAGGCCACGGGGATCATTCGCGGACTGGAGGGGTGCGAGGCGCTTCCCATCGTGGCGATGACGGCTCACGCCATGAAGGGGGACTACGAAAAGAGCCTCGATGCGGGGATGAACGACCATATCACGAAACCGATTTCTCCTCAGCACTTTTATCGCACTCTGTATAAGTGGATGCGTTCCGCGTCCTCCGGAGAGTCCGGGCCCGAAGCGGAGAAGGCTTTGCCTCCCTCCCGGGCGTCCGACGCCGGCGTTCTGAAGAACCCCATTCCCGGCCTTGTCCCCGAGGATGGGCTGCTCCACGTCAACGGCAACGCGACGCTTTACAGGTCCCTTCTGCGGAGGTTCCCGGAACAGTACGGGGAAGTGCCCGACAAAATAAAGCAGGGACTGGAGGGCGGCGATATCGAGGAGGCCAGGCGGCTCATCCACACCATCAAGGGCGTCGCCGCCAGCATGGGGATGACGGACCTGTCCACGGCGGCCCGTCGGCTGGAGGAGGCGGTCCGGGCAAACGCCTCCTGGTCCGGGCAGTTTTCCCTTTTTGCGGCGCACTTCAGGGCCATGGTCCGGGCTCTGGGCGCGTTCGAGGACGAGGCGAAAAAGGAGCCCGTCGTTACTTCGAAAGTTCCTGATGGCGCGGATCGAGAGGAGCTGAAGCGTATTCTCGGGGAGTTGCCCAGCCTTCTGAACGAGGATTTGATGAAGGCCTGGGAAGAGAGCAACAGGGCGGCGACTCTGCTGGCCGACACGGTTTTCGACTCCCGCTGTGCGGATTTGTGCAATGCCGTTCGTGACTGCGACGACGCGAGGGTTACGGAGCTGGGACAGGCGCTTTTGCTGGAACTGGAAAAGATGGAAAAAATGGAAAAAATCTGACGGCGCACGTCCCCGCAGGCGTTTTTGAGGATTTATATGAGAGTGGTGATGAATTTTGGAGAATTCAAAGCGGGAGAGCAGAGCGAAGAGTCGGGTTTTGATTGTGGACGACACGCCGGACAACATCTGGGTTCTTGCGGAGGTTCTGAAGGAAGATTACACCATCATGGTCGCCCGCGACGGCAGGTCTGCGCTGGATGTCGCCTCCCGCGCGCAGGGCCCCGACGTGATTCTTCTGGACGTGCTCATGCCGGAAATGGACGGTTACGAGGTCTGTTCACTGCTGAAAAAAAACGAAGCGACCCGGAACATCCCGGTTATTTTCGTCACCTCGCAGGACGATTCGGGGCACGAGGCCATGGGTCTGGAGCTTGGAGCGGTCGATTACATCGGCAAGCCCTTCGTCCCCTCCCTGGTCCGGGCGCGGGTCTGCGCCCAGCTGGAGCTGAAGCGCCACCGGGACGACCTGGAGGGGCTGGTCCGCGACCGCACGCGGGAGCTGGAGGTGACGCGACAGTTCATCATCTCCGCGCTGGCGAACCTGGCGGAGTGGCGCGATGCGAGCACGGGCGAACACATACACCGCACAAAAAGCTACGTGAAGATTATCGCGGAAGAACTGCAACCCCTTCTTTCAGGGGAGCTGACGGACGACCTCGTGAGGATCCTCTGCTTTGTGGCGCCTCTGCACGATATCGGCAAGGTGTGCGTGCCCGACGCGATCCTGCAGAAGCCGGGGCGGTTGACGCCCGAGGAATACGAGGTCATGAAGCGACATACGACCTGCGCCCGTAAAGTTCTGGACTCCGCCGGAGACGAGATCGGCGGTCACATTTTTTTGCGCGCGGCGCGGGAGCTCGTCTACAGCCATCATGAACGCTGGGACGGCGGGGGGTATCCCGAGGGGATCAGCGGCGACGGGATTCCTCTGGTGGCCCGAATCATGGCCGTGGCCGACGTGTACGACGCCCTGATCAGCAGGCGGGTTTACAAGCCTCCCTTCACGCATGAAGAAGCCGTCCGGCTGATTTTCGAGGGGCGGGGCACGCAGTTCGACCCGAACGTGGTGGACGCCTTTATGAAAAGAGAATCGGACTTCGCCGTCATCGCGAGGCAACACGCGTAACCGTGTCCTGTCGGGCGTCCCGGCTTCGGGCGCCGCCTTATGACGCCGGGAGGGGGGACGCCCCTCCCGAGCCGGGCTGCCTGCGCCCTAAAACAGGTCGTCGATGCTGCCTTCCAGGGTGATGGTGTTCGGTCTTCTTTTCAGACGCTCCTGTTCTTCTTTCGAGACGATGCTGGCCTTCGTCACCTTGAAGCTGGAGTGTATTTTGGGGACGTAGTCCAGATACTCGAGGCCCTGATCCACCATGTAAGACGACCGGACCGCTTCGCGGATGGCGCGTTCATAGCCCCGAAGGTTGCCGCGCAGAAGGCTTTTCCAGGCGAGGTCCTCGTTCTTCCTGAAATCTTTGTAGTCCTGCCTGATCTGAAGGGCGGCCAAACGCTGCTCCATCTCGACGGTTTCCTTGCCCGTCAGGCTTTCGGTGAGCAGCTTCAGCATCATGCTCTCTTTTTCCTCTTTGGACAGAGAATCGTCCTCCACGGTGGCCTCGAACTCCTCTTTAAGCTTTTGCCTCTGCTCTGAGTTTTTTTGCAAAAGGGACTCGATCTTCTCCTCCACGTCCTCCCTGTCAAGGTAGTCGAGAACGGGGGAGTGGGTCAGAATGCCTCTCATATTCGACGCCATGTCAGTTTTCCTCCTCTTTTTCGATTGCTTCGCCTTCGATTTCTCCGCCGGCGAACAGAAGCCGTTGCTTCAGATTGGTGCTCATGGCCTCCTTGATTCTTCGGGCTTCCCTGCTGTCTCTTTCATCCCTGGCCATGGGCCACGAGCGCAGGCCGATCAGAGACATCGCCAGCGTGGTTTCGAGGTGAAAGAAAGAGAGCTGGGCGTTCTCTATTTTGCGAGAACCGGGTTTCATCGTCTCCATGGCCTTTTGCAGGCGAAGGGCCATGCGATAGTCGAGGACCATGCGGGCGATGGCGCGCCGGAGAACCGGTCCGGGTCCCTCGACGTCCCCAAAAACCTGCTCCATGAGTTCGGCGAGCGCTTCTTCCTGCTTTTCCTCCGGCAGCTCTTCGAGAGGAACTTTCCTGTCGCCGACCTTCATGGCAAGGCGCTGAAGGGCAGTCTCCAGCACCCTGTCCGCGATCATCGTGCGCAGATGCGTTTCGTCCCGAACGTCAGCGATGCGGAACTGTTGTATCTCCTCGAAAGCCGCTTCAAAACTTTCTCTCTTTTTCTCAAAATTTTCGTCATCTTTGGGGCCGATGAGCTCCTCCAGGAGCTTATCGGGGATCTGCCTTATTATTTCTTTAATTTTGTCATCCATCACATTTCCAACCCTTCCCGTTCTTTTTGCCGCTTTCGGCCTTCACATCAGGGGGTATCGTACACCATCTCCTGATACAATGTCTTCAGGTCAGGCCTCCGGATTGCATTGCGCATTCGGTCCTGACCCGAGGCAACCGTGTCGTCTGTAATGCAAGCCTATTATATAAGAAATATCCGAGATGCAGGCTCTGGCGAAGGAGAGATCATATCATGAATATCGACATCAATGCAAAAATCTACGTCGCGGGGCATCGGGGGCTGGTTGGGAGCGCCCTTGTGCGGAGGCTGGAGCGGGCGGGACGCCGCAACCTGATCCTCAGGACGAGCGCCGAGCTGGACCTGAGGGATCAGGCAGCCACGCGGGCGTTTTTCGCCGCCGAAAAGCCGGAGTACGTTTTCCTCGCCGCCGCAAAGGTCGGGGGCATCCACGCGAACAGCACGTACCCGGCGGACTTCATCTACGACAACCTGATCATCGAGGCGAACGTCATCCACGCGGCGGCTATGACGGGGGTGAAAAAGCTTCTTTTTTTGGGGAGTTCGTGCATTTACCCGCGCCTCGCGCCCCAGCCGATGAAGGAAAGCGCCCTTCTGACCGGGGAGCTGGAGCCTACCAACGCGCCCTACGCGGTCGCCAAGATCGCGGGAATCAGCCTCTGCCAGGCCTGCAATCGGCAGTACGGAACGAATTTCATCTCCGTCATGCCGACGAACCTTTACGGGCCGGGAGATAACTTCGACCTTGAAAACTCTCACGTTCTGCCGGCGATGATCCGTAAATTTCACGAGGCGAAGATGAACCGCACGCCCGTGATCCTGTGGGGTACAGGCTCTCCGCGGCGCGAGTTCCTCTACGTGGACGACATGGCCGATGCCTGCCTTTTTCTGATGGAACGTCACGATGGATCGCAGATCGTGAACATCGGCACGGGCACGGACATGACGATCCGGGAACTGGCGGAGACGATCCGGAGGGTCACCGGCTGCGGGGAAGATATCGTGTGGGATTCCTCGATGCCGGACGGAATGCCGCAAAAGCTGCTGGACGTGTCCCTGCTGCACGGACTGGGCTGGAGGCACTCCACGGAGCTGGAGGAGGGCGTCGCCAAAACCTGCGAGGCGTACCGCGCC
>JAISSA010000232.1 GCA_031273365.1 Synergistaceae bacterium | reverse complement strand
GAAATATTGTTGTAGACCGGGACTACAACGGCGCTCGTGGAATCTTTCTTCGAGCTTTGCGAGATCCAGCTTTAACTTCGGGCTGTATGGCCTGAAGATATACTATGCGGAAGTATTTGATAGCTATTACCAAGTATAAGTACGCTAAAAGGATCGGCTCGTATCAGTTCTGCCAGAGCTGATACGAGTTTCGTTATTTCCTGATACGAATTTCTTCCACGCAATCACCCCCTTTCGGGGGCGCACCCCAAACAGCTGCCTTGATGTTCCGAGGCCCTCTCCTGTGTAAGAGTATACAGGCAAACGCTCTGTAAATCTATTCCTGTCGCGCTTATCTCAAATGTTCCACCGCGTGCCCATGAGCGAAAAAAGGGTACATTTTCGCAGGCAGAAACGTAACAAAACAGGGTTGAGTTACATTTCTTACGTGAAGGAACTTCGCCGGGGCAAAAAAACTTTCCCCGATCATTGACAAAAGAATCCTGTAATATATTAAATAGGAATATTATGAACGGGAGGAGGCGACGTACCCCCGGGGTTCTAAATTCTCTCAGGCTAAAGGAGGATTTTTAAAGTGGCGTTACAGCGGGAAGACGGAGGTATTCAACCAGGTATTCGCGTAGGGATTCTCACCATCAGGCTGCCTTTTATTCATTATCGTTTCGAGTGGATCGAATTTGTGGAAGCGCTGATCATGTGCGCGGCGTGTATGTCCGCGATCCCTTATATCGTCGACGTTTTGGAGATTCCTTACGAGCTGGCGTGGAGCATGGTCATCATCAACGGCATTCTGTATAACCTGCATTCTCTCCTGGGCGATCCCGTCATCCCCGGCTGGATTACCCCATCCCTGCCCCTGACGATTGCGTACCTGAAGGGGTACGGCGTGATGAGCGACAGAATCCAGGCGGCGATCGCTCTCCAGCTGATGGTGGCTTTTTTCTTTTTCTTTATGGGCGTCACGGGGCTGGCCGGAAAAATCGTTCATGGCATACCGAACACCGTTAAGGCAGGTATCCTGCTCGGCGCGGGTTTTTCCTCCGTCTACACGGAATTTGCCGCGAAAGGCAGGTTTGGCCTGTACCCCATCACGATCGGCGTCAGCGGTTTTCTCCTTTACTTTCTGATGTACTCGGACGTTTACAGGGGCTGGAGAGAGCGGTCGAAAATTTTGGACATGTTCGGCAAGATGGCGATGGTCGTCGCTTTCGGCACGGCCATAGTTCTGGGGCCGCTGGTCGGTGAACTCGTCGGCCCCAGGTGCGAGCTGGGCTCCATCATCAAGCTCCCCGACATAGCCGGCGTGCTCAGGCTGACCCTTTTCCACGCGGGATTTCCGCCGCTGGAGTTTTTTATCAAAGGCTTTTCTCAGGCTTTCGTGATCTACGTCATCGCGTTCGGCGACTTTGTTACGGCCCTGGCCCTTTACGACGACGCGAAGCTTTCCCGAAAAGACGAGTTTGTCGACCTCAACCCCAATCGATCCAACCTCATCTGTGGCCTCCGAAACGGCATCCAGGCCATTTTCTGTCCTTACCCCAACATGTCCGGTCCCATGTGGTCCGCCGCGTACACGATCACCGTGGCTCGCTATAAAAACGGGACGCGCAGGGACATGGATTCTCTGTGGAGCGGGGTCGGCACCTTCCGCTGGGCTACCCTGATCGGCGTCATGCTGGTTCCCGTCAACGGTCTGCTGTCCAATATGCTGCCCGTTGCGCTCAGTTTGTCAATGCTGGTGCAGGGTTACATTTGCGTCATGCTGTCCATGCAGTTTTGCCGTACCGGGAAGGACAGGGGCATCTGCGGGGTAATGGCCGCCATTCTGGCCGCCAGAGGCGCTACTTTTGGTCTGCTGGCGGGATTTTTGCTCTATATGAGCCTGAAGAGCGTGGAGGAAAGGCGCGCGGAGAGAGAAGAGAAACGTATGGCGCTTGCGGCAGAGGAAAAAGCAAGGGAGGCGATGCTGTAGAAGCAACTGTGAAAGTAAATATTGCGCACGTTCGAGTCGGAGGGCAGGAGGCAGGGGGCAGAGAAAACTTCCGCATTTTTAAAATTGAGGTGAGGGCATGAAAGACTGGCAAAGCACGTATAAGGCGAGGACGATGACGGCCCGGGAGGCGGTGGAGCATATCCGGTCCGGCGACAGGGTGCTTGTGGGCCATTTAATCGGCGCGCCTGTGCCGATCATCGAGGCGATCGTGGAAAACAGAACGGCGTTCCGCGGCCTCGTGTTCGTGCACATGCTGACGTCCGGGGGCCAGCCCTGGGGGCGTAAGGAATACAGCGAATACTTTACCTACAACGCACTATTTCTCTCAAAGGAAACCATGCAGGGCGTCGCGGAAAATTACGGCGACTTCACCCCTTCTCATTTCTCCGAGGTCCCCGCGCTGCTCAGGACAACTCTGAAGCCCGACGTCGCGCTGATTCAGGTTTCCCCTCCGGACGGGGACGGGTACGTCTGCCTGGGGCTTTCCGTGGACTACACCCTTGCGGGAGCGAAGGTCGCCAGAACCGTTATCGCGGAGGTCAACGCGCAATGCCCGAGGGTGTACGGCGAGACGAAAATGCACGTCTCCGAAATTGAATGTTTTGTGGAGACCGACCGCGATATCGTCAGTATCCCGCCCACGAAGATCACCGACGTCGAGAGCGGCATCGGCGGGCACTGTGCGGAGCTGATCTCCGACGGGGCCTGCCTGCAACTGGGCCTTGGAGCGATTCCCGACGCGGTGCTCGGGTTTCTCGGCGACAAGAAGGACCTCGGCGTCCATTCGGAAATCATCGGAGACGGCGTCGCGAACCTCGCGAAGGCCGGCGTCGTCAACGGCAGCAGGAAGACCACCAATCCTGGAAAAATTGTCGCGGCGGGCCTCTACGGTTCGAAGGCGTTGCTGCAGTATGCCGACAGCAACCCAACGGTCGAGCTGTACCCGGTCGACTACACCAACGATGTGCGGGTGATTTCCAGAAACAGAAATGTGGTCTCGATCAACTCCTGCGTTCAGGTGGACCTGACGGGACAGGTCTGTTCCGAGGCCATCGGCCCGACCCAGATCAGCGGCGTCGGAGGGCAGGTCGATTTCGTGAGGGGCGCGAGGATGTCCGAGGGCGGAAAATCGATCATCACCTGCGCTTCCGCCGCAAAAAACGGCACGATAAGCAAAATTGTGCCTTTCCTTGATTTTGGCGCGCCGGTAACCACCTCCAGAACGGATGTGGATTATATCGTCACGGAGTACGGCGTCGCTTCGCTGCGCGGGCAGACGCTGCGCAACAGGGCCAGCGCGCTGATAAAAATCGCGCATCCCAAATTCCGGGACCAGCTGACGGAGGAGTTCGGAAAACGTTTTGCCGGAAAATGAACGGCTCTCTCGGGCGCGTCGGAGGCGGGCAGGGCAGAATCGTCCCTGATGTTGTACACTATGGGACGGCCCTGTAAAGGTCGGGTCGATGCTGAAAAAGGGTTGACGTTAAATAAGCGTGACGTTAAAAAAGAAGGTGTCTGCGGTGCGAGTCGACAAATTTTTGAAGATGGCCCATCTGGTGAAGCGCAGAACCGTGGCGCAGGAGATGATCGAGGTGGGGGCCGTTCGCATTGACGGGCGGGCCTGCAGGTCGTCCGCCGAGGTGAGCGAGGGCAGGACGCTGGAGGTCGCCTATATGACGCGCGTCCTGAAGGTGAAGGTGCTGTGCGTTGACGAGCAGCTTTTGAAGCGCCCGCAGACGGTGGCCTGTGAGGTCCTTGAAGAACGCCAGGTCCGGCCCGACGAAAAGCCATGGTAAAACGGCAGGCGAAAAAACCTGCCTGTGGAGGATAAACCCGGCGTTCGTAGCCGTGTGCCTTTGTTTTTTCAGATTTTCTTTTAATTCGAAGGGAGTTGTGTGGGTATGGCGACAATTGTAGGAATTCACGGCAGGGAAATCATGGATTCGAGGGGAAACCCCACGGTGGAGGTCGACGTTTATCTGGAAGACGGTTCCTTTGGCCGCGCGGGCGTTCCGTCGGGGGCGTCCACAGGGGTGCACGAGGCTCTGGAGCTTCGCGACACGGGGGATAAACGTTACGGCGGCAAAGGCGTTCTGACAGCCGTCGAGAACGTCAACGAGAAGATCGCGCCGGAGCTGATCGGCATGGACGCCGACTCTCAGGCGGGCATCGACAAAACGATGATCGACCTGGACGGCACTCCGGGGAAATCGAATCTTGGCGCGAACGCGATCCTCGGCGTCTCCATGGCCGTCGCCCGCGCCGCCGCGGAGAGCCACGAAATGCCTCTGTGGGCTTATCTTGGGGGATTCGGATCCTGCGTTCTGCCCACGCCGATGATGAACGTCATCAACGGCGGCGCTCACGCGGACAACACCGTCGACATTCAGGAGTTCATGATCGTCCCCCACAACGCTCCGAGTTTTGCCGAGGCCCTTCGCATGGGAGCGGAGACCTACCACGCTCTGAAGGGCCGCATCAGGGCGCGCAAATACTCGACCGGCGTCGGCGACGAGGGCGGGTTCGCGCCCGACCTGAAGACCAACCGCGAGGCGCTGGACCTGTTGGTGGAGGCCGTGACGGAGGCGGGTTACCGGCCGGGAACGGACATCGGCTTTGCGCTCGACGTCGCTGCGTCGGAGTTCATCGAGGACGGAAAATACGTCTTCAAAGGCGAGAAGAGGACCTTTACGGCGGAAGAGCTGATCGACTACTACGAGGAACTTTGCAGGGATTATCCCATTCTCTCGATCGAGGACGGCATGGCGGAGGAGGACTGGGGAGGCTGGGCTGCGCTGACAAAGCGTCTGGGCGGCAAGGTTCAGCTTGTGGGCGACGACCTTTTCGTCACGAACCCGGAGATTCTGGCGCGCGGCATCAAAGAGGGCGTGGGCAACGCCGTTCTGGTGAAGCTGAACCAGATCGGCACGGTCTCCGAGACCGTCGAGGTCGTGCAGATGGCGACGCTGGCCGGTTATGCCTCGATCATCTCGCACCGGTCCGGCGAGACGGACGACACGTTCATCAGCGACCTTTCCGTAGCGATGAAAACGGGGCAGATCAAGACGGGCTCCGTTGCCCGTACCGACCGCGTCGCCAAGTACAACCAGCTCCTGCGTATCGAGGAATCACTGGGCGACGTCGCGCGTTACGCGGGCCTGAAGCGCTTTTCCAGAGCTTGAATTCGAGCCGCATTTTTGGAGGTTAATCTAATGAAGCAGGTTGTCGCTGCAAACGGGGCTCCCGCGGCTATTGGGCCCTACAGTCAGGCCATTCGGGCCGGAGATTTTCTTTTCGCTTCGGGACAGATTCCTCTCGATCCCGGGACGGGGCAGGTCGTGGCGGGCGGCGTCGGGGAACAGACGAGACGCGCGCTCGATAACGTGAAGGCCGTCGTCGAGGGAGCGGGGTTCACGATGCAGCAGGTCGTGAAAACGACGGTATTCGTCTCGGCCATAGAGAATTTTTCTGTGATTAACGAGATTTACGCTGAATACTTCAGGGAAGACCCGCCGGCGCGTTCCTTCGTTGCGGTGAAGGACCTGCCAAGAGGGGTTTTGATCGAGGTCGAAGTCGTAGCCTGGAAGGGATAAAAAAATTAACGGGGTCAGGGGACAAGTCCCCTGCGGGGT
>JAISSA010000164.1 GCA_031273365.1 Synergistaceae bacterium | reverse complement strand
GAAAGCATCAGGCGGATGAGCTCGGGTTCGTCGAGCTGCGCGGTTTGCCGGGTGGCCGCCCTGCGGCCGTTGCGCATGACGGTGACCCGGTCCGAAAGGCGCAGAACCTCCGAAAGGTGGTGGGAGATGTAAAGAATGGCGACGCCCTTTTCGCGCAGGTCCCCGATCAGGGAGAACAGGACGTCGCACTCCTTTACGCTCAACGGCGCCGTGGGCTCGTCGAAAATCACGATCTCCGGGTTGCGGAACAGCACCCTGAGGATCGCCAGCATCTGCTGCTGCCCGCCGGAGAGCCTCTCCGCGGGAAGCTCCGGGTCGAAGTTCATCCGATACCGCTCCATGAAGGCGAGCGTTTCGCGCCTCATTCGCTTTTTTCCCAGAAAACCGAGGGTCGCGGGCTCCATACCCAGGAACAGGTTTTCGTACCCGTTGAAGTGGGAAACCAGCTCCCGATCCTGATGGACCACGCCGACGAAGCGGGCGTCGCGGGGAGAACGGAGCGCCATCGTCCGGCCTCCGACGCGAAATTCGCCCGACGTGGGGCGATAGACGCCGCTCAGGATTTTGACCAGCGTGGACTTGCCCGCGCCGTTTTCTCCGACGAGACCGTGAACCTCGCCCTTCTCGATGGAGAAGCTGAAATCGTCGAGGGCGAGGACCCCCGGAAATTTTTTCGTTAGATGAGAAGTTTCCAGAATCGGATGAGAAGTTTCCAGAATCGGACGGGCAGTCTCCGGAGTCGACGTGAGCCCGGAGCCGTCGGCTCCTTCCTGTCCGAAGTTTTGCCCGTTCATCACGGACGTGCGGCCTCTTTTTCGAGTTCACGATCGTGCAGCCCACAGGAGGCCAGCGTCGCGCGAACTTCCGCCGCCCTGTCCATAAAGCGTTTCGCTCTGGCCGCGTCGACGAGGTTGAAGGTATCTCCGTCGATTTTAACGCTCGTGCCCACGATGACGCCGTCGCTCAGGCGCATCATTTCATCGACGTTTTCCAGGCTGACTCCGGTCCCCGCGATGACGGGAGCGTTCTGCGCTCCTTCTTTCGCCTGCTGCAAATCCTTCCCGGCAATGGGACTTCCCGCCGTCGTCCCCGCCAGGCAGACCGCGTCGGCCAGACCGAATTTCACGGCCCCCGCCGCAATGTCCTTCAGTTTCCTGCCGCCCAGCGGTTCCGTGTGTCCCGAGATGTTGGCGAACACCCTCAGGCCCATGCCTCCGCAGTTGCGGCGGAAGCGCTGGAGGCCCCCCGCGCAGGGGTCCACGATGCCCCAGTCCGAGACGAAAACCCACGACAGAAAGATGCGGACGTAGTTCGCGCCGGTGGCGCTTCCAATGGCGATCGCCGCCTCGGGGTCGGCCAGGACGGAGAGGCCGAACGGCTTCCGGAAATGGGAGGCCACCTCGGAGATGACGGAGGACATCACCGCGACGGTTGTCTTATCCACGTCGGAGAGGTAAGGACGATCGCCCTCGTTGCTGAAGGAAAGGCCGTCGAACCCAGCCGCGACCAGGGCCTCCGCGTCTTTCATCGCGGCGTCCCTGATTTTTTTGACTCCGCCCGCGGCGTCGTACAGAGGTGAACCGGGCAGAGGCAAAAAGTGAACCATCCCCATCACGGGTTTTTTAACGCCAAAAATTTCTTCCATTAAAATATCCGCTAAAATATCCGCCGACGTCTCCGCCATTTTTTAACCCTCCTCGTATCCGTTCAGACCTGGCCGTCCGGGTTTCGTCCGGACGGGTACAGTACGCACAAATATATATTGAATTTTAACATACAGAGCGCGTTTTTAAATATTCCGTCATGGCCTCGTTCCGGCAGGAGGCGCGCTGTGTTAAAATTCGAAGTCAGTAAATTTTCCTGAATTCACAGGAGGGGTTGTCATGCCTAAAATAACAAGTCTCGCCGACCTGCGTAAAATAAAAGAGTCCGCTTCGGACCAGACCGCCGCCCGCAGCGAGGGTAAAACGCGCGTCATCGTCGGCCTCGGGACCTGTGGAATTGCCGCAGGCGCCCGTGTCGTCATGCAGGCGCTGATGGAGGAGCTGCAAAAGCGCTCCCTGCTGAGCGTCTCCGTTGAAACGACCGGCTGCATCGGAATGTGTCAGAACGAACCTCTTGTCGACGTGATTCGAGATGGGGCCTCCCGGATCACCTACGGACGGGTGAAACCTGAAGACGCTGCCCGTATCGTCGTCGACCACATCGTCAACGGACAGATCGTTCAGGATCTCGTCATCGGCCGCACGGACTGAAGCGAGGTGCGAACCATGACGTATCTGCGGCCAACGAGGATGGAGGTTTCCCTCGATAATCTGCGTTATAACTACCGCGCCATTCGAGATCACGTCCGAACCTCGAAGATTATCTCCGTTGTGAAGGCCAACGCCTATGGTCTGGGAGCCGTCCCTGCAGCATGGGCGCTTCGAGGCGAAGGAGCGGATTTTTTTGCCGTCGCTACCCCTGACGAGGCTATGGAGCTCAGAGAGGCTGGGATCGGCGACCCTGTGCTCGTTCTGGGGTCATCGCCTTATGACGCGGCTGAAGCTTACGTCAGGTTCGGCATCCGTGCGGCGATCACCGACGTCCGTATGGCGGAGGCGCTTTCAAAAGCCGCTCAGCGACAGAATCGCCTTGCCCACATCCACCTGAAGGCGGACAGCGGCATGGGACGCATCGGTTTTTTGTCGGACGCCGTTCTGTCCGTCGCGGAGCAAATCCATAAACTGCCGGGCATCGATTTCGAGGGACTTTTTACTCATTTTGCCACTTCGGACGAAAGGGACCTTGCTCATACGCACGAACAGTTCAGGGTTTTTTCCGCCGCTGCCGCCTCCATCAAAAAGGCGGGGATTCCCGTTCGGATGGTCCATTGCTGCAACTCGGGCGCGCTGCTTGCAGACCTTTCGGAGATGTTTCTGGATGCGGTACGGCCTGGTCAGCTCCTGTACGGCATCACCCCATCTCCGGAATGCGGAAAAGCCGTTGCCGCCAGACCCTGTTTCGAGTTCAGGACGGCCGTCGGCGCTGTCCGCGAGCTTCCGGCCGGGACGGGCATCAGCTATGGGCTGACCTGGACGACCCGGGAAACGGAACGTATTGCAATTTTGCCCGTCGGTTACGCGGACGGGTTCAACCGCAACCTTTCGAACAAAGGAGAAGCGCTGATCCGCGGAGAACGCTGCCCTGTCCGGGGCAGGGTCTGCATGGATCAGTGCATCGTCGGGGTGTCGCATCTGAAAGAGGTGGAGGTGGGCGACGAGGTCGTCCTGATCGGACGTCAGGGAAATGACGCCATCACCGTCGAGGAGATGGCCGCCAAACTGTCCGCCATCGCCGCGACGGTCCCCGTCACGATCACGGCACGCGTTCCCCGCATATACGTTTGACGTTCACCTGCCCGCGAAAGACGGAAAGGAAGCCCATGAACAGGTTGCCCAGGCTGCCGATCGGCATCCAGACGTTCGACGAAATCAGGAAGGAAGGCTATCTCTACGTTGATAAAACAAAATATCTCGTAGACCTTATCGACAGTGGGAAGGTCTACTTTCTCTCGCGCCCCAGGCGTTTCGGCAAGTCGCTGACCATCTCCACGTTCGAAGCCATCTTTTCAGGCAGAAAAGAGCTCTTTCGCGGGCTCGACGCCGAGGAATTTTTCGAGCGGCCGGGATATAA
>JAISSA010000131.1 GCA_031273365.1 Synergistaceae bacterium | reverse complement strand
TTTTATCTGTTAAAGTGCAGTGATTTAAAAAGCTTATAATTGCTGTATTCTCGCTATGCCTGAAGAATCTGCGCATATTTTCTACGGGAAGAGAAAATACGTGACAGTCATAATTCTTCACTTTTGTCAGAGAACGTAAAGAAGTTTCGTCAGTCATTTGGCCTTTCGGTTTTTTGGCTGGCGGGTATCGCCTATCTTCGGAGCGTCGCGCACACCTTCGATATCAGGGTGTTCGGGACAAAGGGTTTGCCGATGTAGTCGACCGCGCCCGCTTTGGACGCGAGGGCCACGGCGTCCGGAGTCCTGTGCGAGGTGACGAAGACGACGGGAATGTTCCGGTCCGGGAACCTCGTGTGGAATGCCTCCATGAAATCGAACCCCGTCATGCCCGGCATCTCGATATCCAGCAGGATAAGGTCCGGCGTGAACTGCGTGAGCATAAAAAGCGCCTGTTTGCCCGTGGCGCAGACGCGAACGTCGAAATATTCCTTCAGAATGTCGTTGATCCGCGTGAGGTTCGTCGGTTCGTCGTCGATGGCGAGAATTATTTTTTTACTGCCGTCCCTGTTTTTTGGGGGCGCGATATCGTCCAGCTGTTGCAGCAGTTCCTCAAGTTCCATCTCCATGACCCGTCACTCCTCTTTGCCTCGCAGACGCGCGATCATCTCGTCTATCTGTCCGATCGCCGCCTCGTAATCGTATGATTTCAGCGCCTCGACGATTTTCGCCACTCCGGCTTCGTCCATTTTTTCACCACGATTTTTCCCCTTTTTCCCCTTTTTCCCCTCGACGACCACGCGCTTCAGCTCCGAAACCGCGGCGTTCGTCTCCTCGATTTTACCCTCCAGGCAGGATTTTTTCAGGTGTTCGAGTTTTTCCGCCAAAACCTCCGCGCCCATAAACAGCTTTTCCGCCTCGTCTTCCGCCATGAGCGAGGTGCGGAGCAGGTGGTCGCGGAGCGCCAGAATCGAGTTGCACAGAGGATCGGTCCCGGCGAGACACATGGCCTCGGAGCGCGCTTTGGAGGCCATTTCCAGCCTGTACGCCGCCCTGGCTCTGCCCCCCGCGCCGATGTTCGTCAGCACGGATTTCATGCCGTGAACGCGAACGGAGTACTCCTCCCAGTTGCGGGAGGCCGCCAGCGACCGAAGGGCTTCGACGGATTTCACGGCCTCCTCGCAGAACTGGCGAAGGACCCGGATGTACATGCCCCTGTCGCCCCCGGTGTAAAGAAGCCCCTTTGTCGTGTCGAGGCAGTCCACGGTCAGCAGCTCTCCCATCAGTTTTTCGTACCCGCCCTTTTCCTCCCGTCCTTCGTCCTTCTCTGGGTCGCGGGTCGTCATCTTTTCAGACGGAAGCCACTTTGCGAGCGCGGCGTTCAATTTTTCGGCCTCGATCGGCTTCGCGATGAAGCCGTTCATTCCGGCCTCGAAGTACGCCTCAACGGCGCTTGAAACGGCGTTCGCGCTCAGGGCCACCACGGGGAGGGTTTCGCAGTCCCCCCCGAGGGCGCGTATGCGCCTCGTCGCCTCTATTCCGTCCATGCCGGGCATCATGTGGTCCATCAGCACCATATTATAGCGTTTCGTCCGAACTTTTTCGATGGCCTCCTCGCCGCTCGCCGCGGTGTCGGCGTCGATGCCGTGAAGCTTCAGGAACCCCCGCGCGACGGTCAGGTTGACGGAGTTGTCGTCCACCACCAGCACGCTCGCGTCCTTCGCCACAACAAAGGGATATGCGTCATGCCCGATCTCGATCCTGGCGGAGTCGCCCTCCGCGAGAGGAAGATGCACGGTGAACTCCGATCCATTGCCGTACCTGCTTTTCACTTCGATATGACCGTTCATCATGTTCACAAGCTGTTTCGTGATGGAGAGCCCGAGCCCGGTGCCCGTTATCGACCGGTTCTTCTCCTGATCGAACTGCTCGAAGACGCCGAACAGCCTCGGAAAATCTTCCTCCTTAATACCCCGTCCCGAGTCGGAGACCGCGAAAACCGTGCAGTCGCGGCCGTCCCACTCCCCGCGCCCGACGCGGACTTCGACGAAGCCGTCGTCCGTGTACTTGATCGCGTTGTTCATGATGTTGGTGACGATCTGGCGGACGCGGACCTCGTCCGCGTAAACCACCTGCAGGACGTCGTCGTCGACGGCGTACCTGAACTCGAGGTTTTTCGCCGTCGCCAGATACCTTCCCATCGAGCAAACGTTGTCCATCATCCTCCGCAGGTTGAAGTCGGAGGGGACGAGGTCCATTTTTCCGGCCTCTATCTTCGAGAAGTCGAGGATGTCGTTGATGATCTGCAAAAGCGCCCTGCTCATCTGCCGAATGTCGGAAAAATAACCCCGCTGCACCTCGTCGAGGTTGTCCGTGCGCATCAGGTCGCTCATGCCGATGATGGCGTTCATCGGCGTGCGAATTTCATGGCTCATGGACGCGAGAAAGCGGCTTTTCGTCAGGTTGGCGTGCTCGGCCTCATTTTTTTGATTTTTGATCTCGCAAACCAGGGATTTGAGGTGGCCCGTCATGCTGTTGTACTGTTTCGAGAGGATCCCGAGCTCGTCGTTCGAAAAAACGCGCGCCTCGACGTCGAAGTTTCCCTCCCCGACCGCTATCGAGACCCTCAGAAGTTCGTCGATGGACCGTTTGATGCCGGTCGTCAGCAACACGGTGACGAGGAGGGAAAACGCGCTGAACAGGGCGAGTATCGCCGCAATGGCCTTTCTGGTCGCGTCGTAAATCCTCGCGCTCTCTTTCGTCTCCATCTCGCTGCCGGTTCTGTTGAACTTTATCAGGGTCTCCACCTGCGCCACCAGCGACTCGAAGGCGCTCCTCGAATCTCCGTTGACGAGCGCGATGACGTCCGCGTCCCTGCCCGCGTCGCGCAGGGCGATGATCCTGCGCGAAAAGGACAGGTATGCCTCCCAGTGGTTTATAACGACGGTGACCAGATCCAGATCCTCTTTTCTCTGCTCTTCCGTGTCGTACCAGATGACCATGACGTCGTTTCTATACGACTGAAGGTATTCGTCGACGTTTTTTATGGCGCTCGCGCGTCTTTGCATGGTGAGCGAAAGCGTCCGGGGATCGCTCGTGACCACGTAGCCGATGTCGTACCTTCGAACGGTCGTCATGTTCCGCTCGAGATCGCTCAGTTGGGAGATCACGACGCTCCATGAATCCGCGGACTCGACCCGCGAGTTTATCGCGGACAGAGAGTAAATGGCGTACAGACCAAAACAGACGTTCAAAAGAACGATCGCGGAGAAACTCGCGATGAGTTTCGTCCTGATGCTCAGGTTCATCGGCCGCCCCCTGTTTGTTTTATTTTATTTTCATGACTGTACGCCTGCTTCAGCCACAGGCCGGGAGTTTTCCAGCAGTCTGCCGTAAATTTTTTCGTGTTCCTTCAGAAGGTGATCGATGCTCCAGAGAGGATCCGGCTTCGGCCTTTCCGGACAGGGAGAGTCGACCGACAGGATCATGGCTGCGGCCAGCGCGGCCGAGTTTCCCAGGGGGAAAAGCGCTCCCCGGTCCGGGCTCGTGACGAGGTCGCGAATCCCGCGGACGTCGGCGCCCAGCACCGGGATGCCGAGGCAGATCGACTCCATGACGCTGCGGTTCAGCCCCTCGCGTTCGGACGGCAGGATCGTGGCGCGGGAGGACAGCATCAAAAGGGGCACGTCCGGCCTCTGCCCCAGGAAGTGCACGCGCAACGCGATCCCCAGCGAAAAGGCGAGGCGCTTCATATCGTTTTCGAGCGGCCCCGTGCCGGCGAGCGCCAGATGGAAATTCTTTCGCCCCGTCTTCGAGAGGGCGACGAGGGCGTCCCTGTGCCGTTTGCCCGGGTTGAACTCCGCCACCATCAGGAACAGTTCGTCGTCCGTCGTCAGGCCCAGGTCCAGATGAACCTTTCTGGCGTCGGCGATGGAAACCGCCCCCGGCGAGTACTCGGAAAAATCCAGACCGATCCCCGGCAGCAGGGAGAGTCGCTTCCTTTTCGCGATTTTATGGAACAGCGCCGCCTCCCAGTCATCCCGGTTGATCGTTATCGTGTGGTCGGTCCACTCCCCCGCCAGACGCTCCAGGGCGATAAAGAGCGCGTTTTTGAACAGGTTCCCATCCGAGTAAAAATGAAAACCATGCGCGGTGTAGACGATCTTCGGGCGCGGTCGCTCCACAGGCTCCACAGGCTCCACAAGCCTGCGCAGGGCCATCCGCGTGACGAAGGAGGCCACGGGCGTATGGACGTGGATGATGTCGTACCCGCCTTCCTCGACCAGCGCGCGTATCCGGGCGGTCAGCGCCCTGAAATTCCGGGGACGCAGACTTTCGAGGCTCCACGGACTCCGGCTGAAGGCGACGTCGTGACAGTGATCGAAGGGGCATTCCTCCCACGAAGAAAGCGAGGAAGCGTCCCTCGACATGGCGTCGACCTGCCATCCCAGTTTTTTGAAGTGCCTGGCGTAGGGCAGCAAAAAAGCGCGCAGCGTTGCCGCCACCGTCGTTACCATCAAGAGCTTCGGCATATTCGGGTTCTCCTTTCCACAAAAGGCGCGTATGACAGCCATGAATCTCCATTCGGAGTATAACCCATTTTTCTCCAAAAATCGCGTACCGGCCCGTTCTTCGTCGTCTCGACGTACTGCCCCTCCACGGTCGTTACACCCTCCGCCGCCAGCTCCTCCTCGACCCACGAAAGAACGGCGTCCTCGACCCCTCGCCCCATGGTCCGGCAGCTCATCAGGAAGGTTTCGATCACGGCGCGCGGCGGAGCCACCCTGGCGATCACGAGACAGATTCTGCCGTAGTCGCCGAAGCGGTCGTTCAGCTCGGCCATCCAGACGCGGACGTGCTCGTCGTTCAACAGGACGGCCATGTCCGCCTCAGTATAGCGCCTCGTCGTCAGGTTGAATTGGTTGGTCTTCTGCGTGAGCTGCGCCGCGCGCGCGAGCTCGTCCTCGCGAAGACGATGCAGGCCCAGCTTCATCTCCAGCGAGGCCAGGTAGTCGTCCAAAGACAGGTGAACGCTCCGCGCGGCCTCTCTTTCGGCCTCCGCCCGATACATCTCCGTTTTTCCGGCGTCTTCCTCTCCAACGCGCAGCGCCGTGAAGTACGCGCGAGCCACTTTGCCCATGAACGCGGGCAGCTCGGAGGAGTCGGTCGGAAAATCCGGAACGGCGACCTCCGGCAGCGCCGCCCTGACGGCCTCCCGCTCCAGAGGGCTGTCGTCGACGAACACCAGAGAGTCCAGCCCGATGTTCAGCTCCCGGGCGATCGACGCGATGTTGTCGGGCTTGGGGTTCCAGTCGGCCTTTATCCTGACGAAATCTTCTTCTTTGAGGAGCATGTGCGGATGCTCCCTGAAGGGGCGAAGAGCGTCCTCCAGGTTGTTTTTGGAGGCGACCGCCAGAAGGATCCCCTGTTCGGCCAGCCCTTTGACGACGCGCTGCGCGTCCCGATACTGAGCGCCCAGGCCGACGGAGGAGAGCGCGATGCCCTCCAGTCCGTCCTCGCCGATGACGCCTCCCCATAACGTGTTGTCCAGGTCCAGGACGAGGCATTTTTTGCGCTCTCCCCGCAGGACGCCTTCAATACGCAGGATTTCCCGCGCCAGCAGGACCTCGCCCCGCTGGGAAAAGGGCAGAGAGCCGAAATACCACATTTTAGAGCTGTAAAAGCGTTCCCGCCCCGCGTCGGCGACAAGCTCCGGGAGGTCGAGGATCGGAACGTCCATCGCCTCCAGCTCCCCACGCCAGAAGGCGGCCGCCTGCGCGGAAAAATTTTCCCCCGTCAGGGGCAGGACGGGAGGAGAGGGGAGGTCCAGCGTCGAGACGACGAAAATTTTATCCCTGTGCGTCGCCCGGGCCCGCGCGATAATCTCCACGGGCCCGGCAAGGACCTCCCTGAATCGGGCATCCGCGCCCGCGGGAAAAAGGGCAGGCCCGTGCAGAATCACGCAGATCGTCCTTACGGAGTCCCGCCAGAGCGCGGAGGACGGGTCCAGAAGCTCGGAGCGCCACGCGTCGAACCCCGGGATGGCGAAGACCCGCGTGTCCTTCTTCATATCCTTCTTCATATCCTTCCCCATGCGCTGCACGAGGCTTTCGACGGTGACGTTGGAGAGAACGGCGATCGAACGCATGGCTCTCCGTTACGGCCTCCTTATGATTTTCGCGGGACAGCCCAGCACGGTGCACCCGTCGGGAACGTCCGTAAGAACGACGCTGCCGATGCCCACCGTCGCGTCCGATCCGATCTTCAGACCCTGAAGGATCTTCGCTCCGGCGCCGATCAGCGTTCGGTCCCCAACCGTGACGCCGCCGGAGATGCTGACGTTCGGCATTACGGAACAAAAGTCCCCGAGAATCGAGTCATGCCCCACGGAGGAGCTCCAGTTCAAAAAAGACCCCCGCCCCACGGCGGTGTCAGGCGCGACGACGCAGAACGCCGACACGACGCTTCCCTCCCCCAGCGCCGCGTTCAAGGCGATCAGAGCCGTGGAGTGCCGAAGCGCCGGAAAAACAACGTGGGGATGTCCCGCCAGGCGTTCGAAAATTTTGCGTTTTGCGGAAGGCGACGCCATCCCCGGCAGCACGGCCACAGGCGTCGTTCGGGAGGAGAGCCACGAAAAATCCCCCAGCACGGGAAGGCGCTTTGTCATTTCTTCAGGCCCTCTCTTTTTTTCAAAGAGCCGGTCGTCGAGAAAACCCAGAAAATTCCACTCCCCCGTTTTTGCGTCGACGTCCTCGACCAGCCACCGAAGCTCCCGCCCCAGGCCCCCGGCCCCGTAGATGACGAGATCCGTCATTGCCGTACCCTCCCCGTCGCCGTCGCAAAAATGTCCCCGACGGACTTTATCTCCGCGATCTTCTCCAGCGGAATGGAGCAGCCGGCCTCCTCCAGCGCCATGACGATCTGCAGCGTCTTCAGAGAATCCCACCCGGCGACGGTATCGACAGAATCTGACTCTGAAACGGATACTCCAAGAACTTCAGAAATAATATTCAGGATCTGCATCATTATCCATTCCTTTTAGATTTTTTTATAAATGCCAGGGACTTAAAACCATGGGGCTCCGCCCCATACCCCGCAGGGGCCTTAGGCCCCTGACCCCGTTAATTTTTATTTTTTCTCTTCTTCGTTATCTTTATCTTTTTTTGCATTGCTTCCCTTAAAACGCGGCATCGTCGCCTCGCCGGCGGCGGAGATGCCCTCTCGCTTCAGGATTTTCACGAGCGTCAGCAGCAAAATCCTGATGTCGAGCCCAAAACTGTAATGTTCCACGTACCAGACGTCCAGCGCGAATTTTTCATCCCAGCCTATGGCGTTACGGCCGTTGATCTGCGCCCAGCCCGTGATGCCGGGGCGGACGTTCAGCCGCCTGCGCTGCGTCCCGTCGTAAAGCGGCACGTAGTCGGGCAGAAGCGGACGCGGCCCCACAAGGCTCATGTCGCCCTTCAGGACGTTCCAGAGCTGCGGCAGCTCGTCCAGACTGGTGCGGCGCAGGAATTTTCCGAACTCCGTGAGGCGCTCCCCATCGGGCAGCAGCTCCCCGCGCTCATCACGCTCGTCGTTCATCGTGCGGAACTTGTAAAGCATAAACGGTTTCCCCAGCAGACCCGCGCGCCGCTGCCTGAAGAGCGCCGGCGGACCCATGCGCCGGCGGACCAGAACCGCCAGAAGCAGAAACAGAGGAGAAAGCACGGTCAGACCCCCCACCGCCCCCAAAACATCGAAAAGCCGTTTAAGCCAAAACCACGGAGGCTCCGGCCCAACACCCGTCGCCTCATTCATTTAACGCCTCTTTTTGACGAACATCTCTTTTAGCGCCTCGATCACGCGCGTCTGCTGCCGCTCCGTCATCCCCGAGCCCGAGGGCAGGCACAGGCCGTGCTGGAAAAGGTCGGCGCTTACATCCCGCCCCTCCTCGTGGGGATAGTAACGCGCGTTTTCGAACACGGGCTGCAGGTGCATGGGCTTCCAGACCATACGGCCCTCGATGTTGAGGTCGGCCAGGTGATCGAGGACAGAGAGCGGTGATATGGCGAACGGTGATATGAAGGACGGCGATATGGAGGACGGCGATGTGAGAGGCGGCGATCCGGGCCTCGTTTTTCTCAGGGTCAGGGCCGTCAGCCAGCGGTTGGAAACGCTCCATTGAGGCTCGGGCATGAAGTCGACTTCCTCCAGGTTTCCCAGCTCCTCGACGTAGCGGTCGAAAATGCGCCGACGCGCCGCCACCCGCTCGTCCAGGTGCCGCATCTGTCCCCGGCCTATCCCGGCGAGCACGTTGCTCATGCGGTAGTTCCAGCCCAGCATGGAGTGCTGGTACCAGGGGACGGGGTCGCGCGCCTGAGTCGAGAGAAATCGCGCGCGGGCGATGGCCTCGAGGTCGTCGGAAAGCAACATGCCCCCGCCCGAGGTCGTGATGATCTTGTTGCCGTTGTAGGAGAAGATCGAAAATTTTCCGAACATTCCCGTCGGTTTACCTTTATAACTCGCCCCCAGGGACTCCGCGGCGTCCTCGATGATGGGAACGTCGTGCCGGGCGCAGAGCGCCGTTATCGGGTCCATGTCGCAGCTCTGCCCGTACAGGTTGACGATGATCACGGCCCTCGGCCTTTCACCCCTGCGGGCACAGTCGTCGAAAGCCGCCTCGAGCGCCTGGGGGCTCATGTTCCAGGACCCGGGCTCCGCGTCGATGAAGACGCACTCCGCTCCCTTATGATAAAATGGCGCAATGGTTGCGGCAAAGGTCAGTGAAGAACAAAAAACGAGGTCGCCCCGACCGACGTTCAGCAACTCCCCCGCCAGGTGCAGGGCGGCCGTTCCGGAGGCGAGAGCCAGCGCGCCTCTGACGCCCGCAAATTCTGCCGTTTCCCGCTCGAACGCGTCAACATGGGGCCCCAGAGGCGCGATCCAGTTCGTGGCGAAGGCCTCCTTGATCATCCTCATTTCATCGCCGCTCATATGGGGCGGGGACAGATATATTCTTTTGTCCAACTCCGATTCCCTCTTCTTTTTTATTTACTATGTATTGTGCTTCCTGTTTAGGCCCTTCCGAAATTTCAGCCGTGAATTTATTATACGACAAAAAACGGATTACGCTTTTACGCGAGTCTCTATAATTGGTCATCATTGGTCAAATAAAATTCGGAGGTTATGTCATGGATTTCAATAAATTGACGCGAAAGAGCCAGGAAGCGGTGGCCGAGGGACAGAACATCGCCGTATCGTACAAAAACCAGGAGGTGGACGTCGAGCATCTGCTGATGGCTTTGCTGAGGGACGGGGAAGGGCTTGTCCCGCGTATGCTGCGCCGCATGGACGTCGAGCCGGACGTGCTGCTTCGGCTCGTCACGGACGAGGTCGCGAGAAAACCGAAGGTGACGGGGGGCGGGGTGGAGGCGGGGAAGGTTTACGTGACTCAGCGCCTGAACAACCTTCTGGTGAAGGCCGGGGAAAAGGCGAAGGCCCTGAAGGACGAGTACGTCTCCGTCGAGCACCTCTTCATGGTGATGCTCGACGAGGGGTCGCTCATGGACCGGGCGGGCACGAACCTGGGAAGGATCCTGAAGCGCCTGGGGCTGACCTCCGAGCGGTTTCTGAAGGCGCTGACCGAGGTGCGCGGCTCCCAGAGGGTGCAGAGCGCCGACCCCGAGGCGACCTACGAGGCGCTGGAGAAATACGGGCGCGACCTCGTGGCGATGGCCCGGGATGGAAAGCTGGACCCCGTCATCGGGCGAGACGAAGAGGTGAGGCGCGTTATCCGCATCCTGAGCCGAAAGACGAAAAACAACCCCGTCCTGATCGGGGACCCGGGCGTGGGCAAAACGGCCATCGTCGAGGGGCTCGCCCAGCGCATCGTCCGGGGCGACGTTCCCGAGGGCCTGAAGAACCGCACGGTCTTCGCCCTCGATATGGGCTCGCTGGTCGCGGGCGCGAAGTTTCGCGGCGAGTTCGAGGAACGTCTCAGGGCGGTTCTGAACGAGATCAAACAGAGCGACGGACGCATCGTCCTCTTTATCGACGAACTGCACACGATCGTGGGCGCCGGGGCCGCCGAGGGCGCGGTCGACGCGGGCAACATGCTCAAGCCCATGCTGGCGCGGGGCGAGCTGCACTGCATCGGCGCGACGACGGTGGACGAGTACCGTAAATACATCGAAAAAGACGCGGCGCTGGCGCGGCGCTTCCAGCCCGTGCAGGTGGAACAGCCGAACGTGGAGGACACGATCTCCATTCTGCGGGGCATCCGGGAAAAGCTGCAGATTCATCATGGCGTCCGAATCCGGGACAACGCGCTCGTCGCGGCGGCGACGCTCTCCAATCGCTACATCTCCGACCGCTTTCTGCCGGATAAGGCCATCGACCTCGTGGACGAGGCCTGCGCCATGATCCGGACGGAGATCGACTCCCTGCCCTCGGAGCTGGACGCGGCGACGAGGCGCGTGATGCAGCTCGAAATCGAGGAAGCCGCGCTGAATCGCGAAACGAGCGACGACCGCACGGACTCCGTCTCGGAGGAACGGCTGAAGACCCTGCAAAAGGAGCTGCAGGAGGCACGGACGGAATCGGACGCCCTTCGCGCCCAGTACGAGTCGGAAAAGAACTCCATAGCGGGCATACGCGAGCTGCGGAGCCGCATCGACGAGGTCAGGGCGCAGATCGAAAAGGCGGAGCAGGAGTACGACCTGAACAGGGTCGCCGAGCTGCGCTACGGCAAGCTTCGGCAACTGCAGCAGGACCTGCAGGCGGGAGAGGACGCGATAGCGAAACGGGACGGGCAGAACAGCCTGCTGCGCGAGGAGGTCGCCGAGGGCGAGATCGCGGACATCGTCAGCCGATGGACGGGGATTCCCGTGGCGCGGCTGGTCGAGGGCGAGCGCGAGAAATTGCTGAAGCTCGACGAGATACTGCACCGGCGCGTCGTCGGTCAGGACGAGGCGGTCGGGCTCGTGGCCGACGCGGTGCTCCGCGCGCGCAGCGGCATCAGGGACCCCCGGCGTCCCATAGGGTCCTTCATCTTTCTCGGGCCGACCGGGGTGGGAAAGACCGAGCTGGCGAAGACCCTGGCCGAGGCGCTGTTCGACAGCGAGGACAACCTGGTCCGCATCGACATGTCGGAGTACATGGAAAAACACGCGGTCTCGCGCCTCGTCGGCGCGCCTCCCGGCTACGTCGGCTACGAGGAGGGGGGACAGCTCACCGAAGCGGTGCGGCGTCGGCCCTATTCGGTGATCCTCTTCGACGAAATTGAAAAGGCTCACCCCGACGTCTTCAATATTCTGTTGCAGATTTTGGACGACGGACGCATCACGGACAGCCACGGACACGTCGTGGACTTCAAAAACACGGTCATCATCATGACCAGCAACATCGGGGCCATGACCCTTCTGGACGGCATCACGGAGGACGGTCAAATTCGGGAATCGGCGCGAAAGAGCGTCTTCGAGGACCTGCGTTCGTCGTTCAGACCGGAGTTCCTGAACCGCGTGGACGACGTCGTGCTTTTCAGACCGCTCCGCAGGGAAGAAATCCGCGACATCGTCCGGCTGCTTCTGGATGGGCTCTCTTCCCGCCTGACCGACCGACAGATCACGCTGCATTTCAGCGACGGGGCGGTGGATTTCATCGCCGACGCCGGATACGATCCCGTCTACGGCGCGCGCCCGCTGAAGCGCTATATTGTGCACAACGTCGAGACGAAACTCGCCCGCAGCCTGATCTCCAGGAGTATCGGAGACGGGGCGCGCGTGACCGCCGTCGTCAAAGACGGCGCGCTGTTTTTCGAGGTCGCGTGACTGTTCGTAAACGTTCAGGCTCAGGGGGGCAGGGATCCCGGGGCCTGTAAATTTTTTTCGTTGAATTTAAGAAAAGGGTGTGTTTATCACCTGATTGTGGTAAGCTTGGGAGGGTTATAATACGCGCAGGTATAATACGCGGGGATGAAACCTTACAGGCAGAGGAGGGGGGAGCAGTTTGCTTTACGAATTGATGTCCAACGGATCTCTCGCAGGCCTGCCGCAGGCGTTTCTTCCTGATGGAATTCCGGACATACCCGGCCCCAGGGTTGTTCTTTTATTGCCATATAATCGTTACCTTCTGGGTCATGGTTTCATGCGCAACTACGAACGCTGGATATGGGGCAAGCCCGGCGTCGACCCTCAGGAGATTTTTCTGTACGAAGACACCTCCCGGACGCTTGTTCTTGACGATTCCACCCATGTTGTGCTCTCCGTCAGCGTGGTGGCGCAGGTGCGGAGCGTTCTCCTCGGTCAGATGCCGCCGCCGGGGGAACATCTGCCCACGGTCCTGATTCTTCGCGGCATCATGAAGGATCATCCGATATTCAGGGATGACGCGCTGGTGCAGAACGAACCGGCGTTCATGCTGCAGATGGAAAAAGACGGCATTTTGCACATGACCTACTGGGCCGTGAGGTTTGCCCTTTTTCGCGGAGAATTCGAGGCGATCGCCCGCATCAAAACGTGGCTGAGAACGGCGTCGGAGCTTTTCGACAGCGCCACTCACTCCCCAAGGGTGTGGTTTTCCCTGACGCCCCTGCCCGGCGCCAGAGAACTGTCCGAACTCGAGTCGCTCTCCTTCTCCGTGGACGACCTGCAGCGCATGGTTTCGCAGAGCGCGATGCCCGTGGTCCTCTTCAGCAAGGCAGGCTATCTGGTGCTGTCGGATTTTGGCGGTGCGGGAACCGCGGCCTTTCGCGTATGGGTTTTTCTGCCCGCGCCTCTCTGGAACGAACTGCGGGAGCGGCGAAAGCTTTCCATCCGCGACCTCGTGATCTCGGCCTGGGGATACTGCGACGCGGTGCACGCCGTCGCCGAGCGCGCCCGTTACGCGTCCACGGACTTCGGAAGCGTTCTGTCGACGCGCTGAATCGTACATGGCTGTGAAGCGCCTGATTTGTCTTCAGGGCCTGAACGGGTCTGAGAACGCGGACCCCTGACAGACGTCGGGGGTCTTTATTATGTTTCCGGCAAACGTTCAGGCCCAGGGGGGCAAGCAAAGCCCGCTCCCCTGAACAATATATTTCGCATCCGGACGAGGGGATTTGATGGCATGTCGGTGGAAAAGTTTCTGGCGTACGAGGCGGAGGATTATTACGCGAAGCGCGGCTGGCTTCTGGGGAGGGGGAAATGCGGCGGAAAGGCGAAGGGACTGGCCTACGCGCACACGCTTCTGATCGAGTCCGACCTCGCCGGCAGGGTGGAGCTGCCCGCGATCTCCCACGTCGTCTCCACGGAGGTCTTCGAGGATTTCCTGCACTCGAACGGGCTGGACGATCTGTACGACGAGGAAAACTGGGGCAGGGTGCAGACGTGCCTGAAAAACGCCCGGTTTTCCGAGGCGCTGAAGGCCGACCTCCGACGTATTTTGCAGGATTTTGAACCCATCGGGAACCCGCCTCTGGTCATTCGCTCCAGCTCCATGATGGAAGATTCCGTCGATCTGGCGTTCGCCGGAAAGTACGACTCGTTCTTTTCCGCCAATATCCGGGACATGGAGTGGCGCATGGCGAAGCTGGAGGAATGTCTCCGCGCGGTATGGACGTCCATGTTCAACCCCTCCGCGCGAAAATATCGCAGCAAACACGGCAAGGCGCACCGCGACGAGTCCATGGCCGTCATCGTCCAGTCGATGATCGGGAAGGACCGCAATCACATCTACTATCCAAAGCTGGCGGGAACCATTTTTTCCCGCATCTTCCGGCGCCCCTCCCCCCGCATCCAGAAGGAGGACGGGATGATGTGCATCTGCTTCGGCATCGGAACCCGCGCGGTCGACAGGGGGGCGGCGCGGAGCTTCTACCTGACCAACCCCTCGCTGCGCCCGTCGGGGAACTCGCCCGAGCGAATCGCGGGGTCCAGTCAGGAGTTTTTCGACTACATCGACCGGAACGAGGGAGAAATTCGCACCGGGTTCGTCAGGGACTGGCTTTCAATTTTTTCAAAAAGCCACAGAGACCTGGATCAGTACATCGAATTCTACGACGAGGACAGCGAAATGCTGCTTCCCTACAGCCTTTATTCCGCCGCGCTGAGGATGCGCCCCCTGATTTCCTTCCCGGATTTCCACAAAAGGCAGGCGTATCTTTTCGATCTGGTGCGCGACCTGATCAAGCTCATGGAAACTCAGCTCGGCCTTCCCGTGGACATGGAGTTTACGTACGACACGACGACGAAGGATTTTCGGCTGGTGCAGCTGCGGCCCCTCACCCATTTCAAGGAGATGTCGCGCGTGGAGGTCCCCGAGGTCCCCGCCGAAAAGATCATCTTCAGGGGCGATCGGATGGTCAGCAACGGCAGGCTCCGTTACGTTCCCTATCTGGTCTACGTCGAGCCCCTCAAATACCTGAACGAGTGGAACCCCTCCGGCGCCGCCCACGCCGTGGGGACGCTGAACGAAAAGCTGAAGGGGACGCGCTACATCCTCGCCGGCCCGGGACGCTGGGGCAGCAGGAATCCGGCCATCGGCGTTCCCATTCAGTACGCCGACATCTACAACTGCGGGTGTCTGGTGGAGCTCAGCGCGCCGCAGTTCAACTTCAATCCCGAGCTCTCCTACGGTTCGCATTTCTTCCTCGACATGGACTCCGACAACATCCTCTACCTTCCGGTCTTCGCGGGGCAGAGCAACAACGTCTACGCCTCGGACTGGCTGGACAAACGGGAGTACGAAACCGGCGCGCACCCTTCGGTGCGCGTCTACAGGGGGAATTTCTTCGTCTATCTGGACGGCGAAAGCGAACAGGGCCTGATCTGCGAGGAGTGATGCAGCACCCTGCCGGCATCGGGGATCCCCGTTCAAAACCAAATCCGGGCGCTGCCTTCGGAAGGGCGTAAACCGAAACTGGTATAATATAGCTGCGGCGGACACTTTGCCGCGGGGAAGGCGAGCCCCCCTCTCCCTCCAGGGGGTAAGCCGGATACCTGAGACGTGAACGCTACGATTGCTGGAGGTATTCATTCCATGAAAAATATCTTTCTGGCGCTGCTGTCGGTATTTTTCCTGTACGGCCGGGCCAGGGACAGTTATAAAGAGGGGGTGGGAGCGCGCAAAAAGGAAGACTGTGCGGAAGCTTTGCAGCGGCGGCCGGTCGCGGCGAACTCTGAGCCCCGGCGGCGAACGGGTGTGGGGACGTGTTCCCGTGTCCTCCTGAGCCTGAACGTTTACTGCGACTTTATCTTTTTCGGGCGTTCGCGGCTCGACGCCACCTCCGGAGACGTTCGGCCCTGAGTCGCCCGGTCAGGATGAGCGTTCCTGCGGTCGATGCGTAAGGCCGCTTTTTTGATCCTGGTCGCCTTTGCGTATCTGTATTTTCGCGGAATACAGGATCATGGGCTTCTGGATCCGATAGAAGGCGTCAACGCCTCCATAGGGCTCAGTATGGTCAGGTGGAGGAATCTTTTCGCCCCTCTGGCGGAGGTCCTGCCGGGGGCGGGGAAGGCAGTGGGATTCTGGTGGCTGGAAGCGCTGGCACTTCTCATCTTCGGCTGGAGCGAATTTTCCGTGCGCGTTCTGTCCGTTGTGGCGTCGCTGGGGACCCTCGTCGCTACATGGTTTCTGACGCGGCGAATCCGGGACGAGCGCGCGGCCAATTACGCCGCCGTCATCACGGGAACGGGCTTTTCCACGTATATCGCCTCTCAGCTGGCCGCCCCTCACGCGCTCTACGCCGCTTTCCTGTCCACAGCCCTCACCGGCGTCGTCTATGCCTTCCAGGACAGGCGATTTTTTCTCCTTTTTCACGTCTCGGCCACGCTGGCTTTTATCGCGTATGGTCCGGGGGGAATCATTCTGCCGTGGCTGTGTCTGTTGCTGTACGCGATACTCGCCGGGCAGGAACGCTTCTTTCTGAGCGCCCTTTTCTGCCGCTCGGGTCTTGCAGCCACTCTTTTCCTTGGCGGAGGATACCTTTTCCTGCTGTACAGCGTCGGCCCGTCCACGCTGACTCTGATGCGCTACACGCCTCCGGCGCCCGCCTTCAACGCTTTTTCCCCGTCCCTGAAGCTGTTCGTGCTCGGACTTTGCCCCTGGGCCGGACTTTACGTGGAAACCCTGTCATCGGCGCTGCCGCGCAGTTCTTCCATTCTACCCAGTCAGAGAGAGGGCGTTCTTCTGTCGATATGGAGCGCCGTATTTCTGTTCTTTGGACTGTTTTCCGGCGACGGGCTGCTCGTCGTCACCGTGTTCCCCGCCCTGTCCGTTCTTTGCGGCGCGCATTTTTCGGAGGCGCTCGAAGCGCGCCGTATCCTGGTGTTTCAGCGGGCGGTGCTGTTCGAAATTTTCTTCTTTCTCCCCTTCCTGCTCCTCGGAATTCTCTGGCTCAGCCACAACGGCAGCGAAGCCCTCAGCGGCACACTGTCTTCCGTCGTGGTATGGGTTTTTTTCTGCCTTCTGTTTCTGTTTACCGGATGGCACTATGCCCGAACGCGTCAGCCCAAAAAGATGATGCTGCACCTCTGCCTGGCGTCGTTGCTCAGCCTGCTTCCTCTGGCCGGATTCCTCGACCTTCTGGCGCAGGAGAGCTCGGTGCGGGACGCCGGTCTGTTTCTCAGAGTGAGTATGGCGCGGGACGACGTCATGGTGCAGTACGCCATGAACCGGCCGGCCCTGTTCTTCTACACCGCCCGACCTTCTCTCCTTTTCTACGCGCGGCCCATTCCCGGGGCCGTGGGGCAGGAAATTCCGGAGGACGAGTCCCTGTCCCGGACGTGGAACGATTCCCGGCGGGTCTTCATGCTTATTGAAAAGCGTCAGCAAAATCTGACATCTTTGCCGACGGAGGTGTTTAGCCTCCTCGAAACCAGCAGTTCAGCCAACAGAGTGGTCGTTCTGAGCAACCGCAGGGAGCGGTGACGACCCGGCGTAACCGTTCAGGCTCAGGGAGACAGGGGGACGTGTCCCCGCGCCGCCCTGTCAATTTATCTGAATTGGAGGAAGACAGTATGCTCATGCGTGAAATTGCGGAATCCGTCACAAGAAGCGCCATAGAGTCCGTCCTGCCGGAGCGGGCGGTGAAGGAGGCCCTCGCCGCCGACCCCATCTGTTCCGATTCCCCGAACGGGAACGTTGTCCTGGTCGCCATCGGCAAGGCGGCGTGGCGCATGGCCAGCGCCGCTCACGACCTCCTGGGGCAGCGGATCGCACGAGGCTGTGTGATCACGAAGGACGGCCATTCTCTGGGGGCCATCGGAAAGCTCGAGATCTTCGAGGCGGCACACCCCGTTCTGGAGCAGCGCAACCTGGACGCGACCCGAAAAGCGCTCTCCATGCTCACCGGGCTGACGGAACGGGACACCATTCTCTTTCTGGTCTCGGGCGGAGGGTCCGCGCTGTTCGAATCGCCGCAGGAGGGCGTATCTCTGGCCGACATCGCGGATATGACCTCTCAGCTGCTGGCGTGCGGCGCGGACATCGTCGAGATCAACACGCTGCGCAAGCGCATTTCCTCCGTCAAGGGGGGGCGTTTCGCCATGGCCTGTATGCCCGCCTCCGTGCGGTGCGTGATTCTCTCCGACGTTCCGGGAGACCGGCTGGACAGCATCGCCTCCGGCCCCGCCTGCCCCGACCTGAGCACCTGCGAAGACGCGCTCGAAATCGTGCGGCGCTACAGGCTGAACCTCCCCAAAAACGTGATGGACCGACTGGGGGTCGAGACGCCCAAGGCGCTCGACAACGTCAGAACACAGATCACGGGGAGCGGCCCCGTCCTGTGCGAATCCGCCCGCAGCCTGCTGAGCGGGAAGGGATTCGACGCGGCGCTTCTGACCACGACGCTGGACTGCGAGGCCGCGTCGGCCGGCGCGTTCTTTGCGGCTCTCGCGCGCGAGGCCGTCCGCAACCGCGCGGCCCGTTCCCGTCCTCTGGCCTTTATCGCGGGGGGAGAGACCGTAGTGCACCTGAGGGGAAAGGGCAAAGGAGGGAGATGTCAGGAAATGGCGCTCGCCGCCGCACTGGGGATGAGGGAGCTCGAAGGCGTCGTCTTTGTCGCGGCGGGTTCGGACGGGACGGACGGCCCCACGGACGCCGCCGGGGGCATCGTCGACGGACAGACGGTCCGGCGAATGAAGGACAGAGGGATAAAGGCGCAGGAGATGCTGGACGACAACGACGCGTACCACGCGCTTTCCGCTTCGGGAGACCTTCTGGTCACGGGTCCGACGGGAACCAACGTCAACGATCTGGCCGTCCTGCTGGTCGAATAATACAATAATCGTAAATTCGGGAGGAGACGTAATATGGAAAGAACGGTGCTGCACGAGACGGCGCAGTTGGGGCAGAGTATCTGGCTCGACACCATCAGCAGAGATCTGCTCCTCACGAAGGGACTGGATGTCTGGATCGAAAAAGGGGTGCTCGGCGTCACGACGAACCCCGCGATTTTTGAGCAGGCCATAGCCAAAACGACGGATTACGACGAAGAGATACGGAAGCTGGCGAAGGAGGGGAAGTCCGTCGCCGGAATCTATGAGACGCTCACCCTGCAGGAAGTTCGCGCCGCGGCGGATATCCTCCGTCCCGTGTACGACAAAACCGGCGTGGACGGATACGTCAGCCTGGAGGTCAACCCTCTGCTGGCGTCCGACGTCGAATCGACGGTTTCCGAGGCGGAACGCCTTTTCAAAGCCCTCGAACGCCCCAACGTCATGATCAAGATCCCCGCGACGTCGGAGGGCATCGAGGCCGTCGAGGACTGCATCGCCAAGGGCATCAACGTCAACGCGACGCTGATCTTCTCGACGGGACAGTACTCGTCCGTCGCCGAGGCCTGCCTCAGGGGACTTGAAAGACGCGCCCGGACAAACGAGCCGCTCGACGTGGCTTCCGTCGCTTCCGTGTTCGTCAGCCGCATCGACAGCGCCGTCGATGCCCTGCTCGAGCAGAAAAACGACTGCGAATTCGCGGAACTGAAGGGCCGCATCGGCGTCGACAACGCGCGCATAGCGTATCAGAGGTACAGGAAGATCTTCGATCCGGCGAACGCACGCTGGAAGGCCCTCGCGGACAGGGGCGCGCGCACTCAGAGGCTGTTGTGGGCCAGCACCGGCACAAAAAACCCCGCGTACTCCGACGTACTGTATATCGAGAACCTTATCGGCCCGAACACCGTCAACACCATTCCGCCAAGGACGTTATCCGCCTTCCTGGACCACGGGAAGGCCGCTTTGACTCTGGAGAACGATCTCGCAGAGGCGCAGGCCCGCCGCGACCTTCTCTCGGCTGCGGGCATCGACCTCGACGACGTCGGCCTCAAGCTCCAGCAGGACGGCGTGGCGGCCTTCAATACGGCGTTCGACGTTCTCCTGAAGGGCATCGGCGACAAGGCGAACAAAACGCCGGTTCAATGAGATTCGGGGCCCGAAGCCTGATGCCCCCGGAGCGTTTCAGGAACTTCATTTTATTCATTGACATAAAGGCAACCATAGTTTATCATTCCCCCCGTTTCTTTATAAGGCCTGACCGTTTCAGGGTACAGGCCTTCTGAGGGGGAGGAATTTTTATGGGTGTTGTCAAATGTCCTGTATGCGATGCCGATGTGAATGTGGCGGCCGATGCGATGGCGGGGGAGCTTCTGACCTGCTCCGACTGCGGCGTGGAGCTCGAGGTGACGGCGCTGGAGCCTCTGACGGTGGAAGAGGCTCCGGAGGTTCAGGAGGATTGGGGCGAATAGGAGAGAACAGGAGAGAATTGAGAACGAATGCTGCATATCTTTTATTCACGCCTGCGTATGGAAGAAAAGGCGCTTTATAAGGCGGCGCAGGCCCGTGGCGTGGAGCCGGATTTTCGTGACGTCGGCGATTTCGTGTGGCCCGACGACTTTGAAAACGTAAAGCCGGGAGACGTGGCGCTCTGTCGCTGTGTTTCCCAGACGCAGAACATCGCTCTGACGCAGTTGCTGGAGGGGCGCGACGTTCGGGTCATCAACCCGTCGGCGACGATGCTGCTTTGCGGCGACAAGATCGCGACGGCCGCGCTGCTCGATCGGGCAAAAATACCTCAGCCCGAATGGCGCGTCGCCTCCGGCGAGGCTGCGGTGAAGGCCGCGGAATCGCTGGGGTATCCGGTGGTTTTCAAGCCCGCCGTGGGAAGCTGGGGGCGTCTTCTGGCAAAAATTTCCGACCGCGAGGCGTGCGAGGCGATCGTCGAACACAAGGAACGTCTGGGGCCGGCGCACTCCGTGTTTTTCATGCAGAAATACGTCGAGAAGGGCGGTTTTGACCTGCGCGCCGTGATGATCGGGGGCAAGACGGCGACGCTGATGAAGCGGGCAAGCGAACACTGGATCACGAACACCGCGCGGGGCGCCACGCCGGAGCCTTTCCCGATGGACGGGAAGCTGGAAGATCTGCTGCATCGCACGGCCCTGGCCATCGGGGGAGATTTTCTGGCCGTCGATGTCTTTGGGACGCCGGAGGGCTGGGTTGTCAACGAAGTCAACGGACAGCCGGAGTTTCATGGCTCCGTCGCCGCTACGGGCGTCGACGTGGGCGGCCTGATGATCGACTACACACTGAAGGCAGTAATAACCAAAGCAATGTCAACAACTTAAAGAAAAAAAATTAACGGGGTCAGGGGACTGGGAAAAATCCCCTGCGGGGTTTTTGCCGAGGGGCGGGCCCCGCGGTTTTGGCTTAAGTTGTTGACATTGTTGACATTGATAAGCAAAGGGGGAGCGTTTCGTGTTTAAGGCCGCCGTATGGGGTAGTAATGGAATGGCGGGGGGAGAGGTGCTGCGCATTCTGGCTGGGCACCCGAACATCGAGGTCGTCGCGGCGGTGTCGCGCAGCAGGGCGACGCAACCGGTGTGGACGGTCCATCCGCACCTGAGGCCCGACTATCCGGAAATCGCCTTCGTTCCGCCTGAGGCGGCGCTCGCCATTGAGACGGACGTGGCGTTTCTGGCGTTGCCGCACAGGGCGTCCTGGGCAACGATCCGGGAGTACCGTAAGCGGGGCGCGAAGGTGGCGGATCTTTCCGCCGACGTGCGACTCCGGGACATGGCGGCCTATAAGGAGTGGTACGGGCAGGATCACCCTGCCCCCGAGCTGATGGACGAGGCTGTTTACGGTCTGCCCGAGCTGCACCGCGAGGAGCTGAAGCACACGTCGCTGGCCAGCGGCGTCGGATGCAACGCGACCTGCGCGATTTTGGGCCTGGCGCCTCTGGCCAGGGCCGGGCTCATTGCCGACGCGCGTATGGAGCTGCGCGTCGGATCGTCCGAGGCCGGCGCCGCGCCCTCACAGGGGGGGCATCATCCCTATCGCGACCGTACTCTGCGCGTCTACGAACCGTTCCGTCACCGCCATCTGGCGGAGGTCGTTCAGGAATGCGCCCTCGACGCGTCGGTCTTCACGATGACGATGACCGCGGCTCCTGTGGTTCGTGGCGTGCAGATGCTGGCGCAGGTTCGGCTGTCCCGCAGGGTGAAGGAGCCGGAGCTGTGGAAAGTCTACCGTGCCGCGACCGCCGATCAGCCGTTCTGGGCGCTTTCGCCCGCGCGTCCCGCGCATCTGCGGCTGCCCGATCCGCGTCTCGTTCTGGGCAGCAA
>JAISSA010000077.1 GCA_031273365.1 Synergistaceae bacterium | reverse complement strand
CATCAGGCACACCACCCCAAAAGTCTCAACAGTGAAAAAAAGCACTGCCACGGGAAATAACAGCGACATGCTGTATAATATCACGCAGAAGGGGCACCGGTACATCAGAGGCACGTACCACTAAGGTGAATCTGTCTCGGGCTGGGGGTGAAAGCTGTTGCGAAAGCGACGGAAAAAACCCCGTAAAAAACAGAACAGAGGCAAGATGACCCTCACCAGGTTATCACCACTTGCCTCTGCCCTGTACTGGCTAATTCGCCTGATCCTTTTATTACGGGACAGGTGGACCCGCTAGTTTAAGGGGTTTTGTACCAATAGGGCCAGCACCCCTTTCGCTGACCTTATTATAACATCAGACTCCGTTTACGCAAGCATGACAGACCACCCCAAAAGTCTTAACAGTGAAAAAAGCACCATCACAGAAAATAACAGCGATATACTGTATAATACACGCAGAAGGGGCACCGGTACATCAGAGGCTTGTACCGCTTAAAGGTGAATCTGTCTCGGACTGGGGGTGACAACTGTTGCGAAAGCGACGGAAAAAACCCCGTAAAAAACAGTACAGAGGCAAGGTGACCCTCCACAGGTTATCATCACTCGCCTCTGCTCTGTTCTGGTTGGTTCGTCTGATCCTTTTATTACGGGACAGGTGGACCCGCTAGTTTAAGGGGTTTTGTACCAATAGGGCCAGCACCCCTTTCGCTGACTCTATTATAACATCAGACTCCGTTTACGCAAGCATGGCAGACCACCCCAAAAGTCTTAACAGTGAAAAAAAGCACCATCACAGAAAATAACAGCGACATGCTGTATAATATCACGCAGAAGGGGCACCGGTACATCAGAGGCACGTACCACTAAGGTGAATCTGTCTCGGACTGGGGGTGAAAGCTGTTGCGAAAGCGACGGAAAAAACCCCGTAAAAAACAGTGCAGAGGCAAGATGACCCTCCACAGGTTGTCTACACTCGCCTCTGCTCTGTACTGGCTGATTCGTCTGATCCTTCTTCTCTGGGATCGACGAACCCGCTAGTTTAGGGGTCTATTTTGGATAGGGCTGACACCCCTTCCGTCAGCTCTATTATAACACCAAACTCCGTTTATGCCAAAAATTTCAATATGCCCATCAAGCACGCCACCCCAAAAGTCTTAACAGTGAAAAAAAGCACCGCCACAGGAAATAACAGCGATATGCTGTATAATATCACGCAGAAGGGGCATCGGTATATCAGAGGCATATACCGCTTAAAGGTGAATCCGTCTCGGTCCGGGGGTGAAATATGTTGCGCAAGCAGCGCAAAAAGCCCTGCAAAAAACAGTACAGAGGCGAGAGAACCTTGCGTCGGTTTTCTTTACTCGCCTCTGCTCTGTACTGGTCATTCCGCCTGATCCTTTTATTACGGGACAGGTGGCCCCGCTAGTTTAAGGGGTTATGTACCAATAATAGCCCCGCATGAAGCCCGGGTTGCCCAGGGGCAGGAGGCTCCAGAGCAATCGGGAAATGGGATCGAAAAAGAATTGGATGATCCCCGTGTACAGCAGGATAAACAAAATGATCATGCCGTACCGTTCCAGCCAGTAGTAGTATCGAAGGGCGCCGAAGGGACAAAACGCGGCAAGCACTCTGGAGCCGTCGAGCGGGGGGATCGGGATCAGGTTGAAGGTCGCGAGGCCCATGTTGATGGCTACCATCTGCCAGATGACCAGAAAACCCGGCGCCCCCGTCACGGAATACCAGGCCCTGCCGAAAAAACGCAAAAAAAGGACGCAGACCACGGCCGTCAGAATATTTCCGGCGACCCCGGCCAGCGAAACGACGACGATGTCCCTCTGCGGATGTCGAAAATAACGCGTATTGATGGGTACGGGTTTTGCCCATCCAAACCCGACGAACAAAAGCAAAAGCGTCCCCACAAGGTCAAAATGCGCCAGAGGGTTCAGCGACAGACGCCCCTGACGCTCCGCGGTCAGATCGCCCGCAAGTTTGGCGGCGTAACCGTGACAGAACTCGTGGAACGAGATGGCCCACAAAACGGCGGGCAACGACAACAAAAGCATCTGCAGCCCCTCAGAGCTGCCAAAGTTACGCATAAATCCCATATTTTTCTCCCATATCTCTCATATTTTTCTTTGGTTTCTTTTCCTGCCGGTTATGCCGTCATCGTCGAATTTTACGAGGCTTGCGGCGTATCCGTCAATTTCGCAGCATGTTTTCCCTCAGATAAAGCACTTCGTCGTCGCGCCCCGTGATTCTGCCGTCCATGCGCTCGAGGCGAATCTGCTCCAGCAGCTCCCCTATCCATGGGCCGGCCCTGTATCCCATCGTCAGCATGTCCCTGCCGGTCAGTTCTCCCTTCAGAGTGGAAAACGAGACCATGTGACGCATGATCCAGCGCCTCGTCTGCCGTCGCCTCACCGCGGCCATGCAGTACAGCAGCGGAACGAGGCCGTAGTGTTTCAGGAAGAGGTAGACCTCCGAGTTCCGGGGAACCAGCTTTTTCGACGCGAAAAACAGCTCGATCGGCGACAGCGCGGCGAGGCAGTCGGTGAGAATTTTACGTTCGGAGGGGGTGAAGCTCAGACGATCCATGGCGGCGGACTGCACGTTCAGGGTCGACTCCGAGAGGAGCACCGCCATGTACGTCAGCCAGTCCTGTCCCCTGAAGTCGACGTTCCATTTTCTGGCGGCCCACAGCAACCGTTGCAGGCGTCTCATCCTTTTTTCGGCCGTCGCGCCGAATCGAAGCCCGGGGAAAAAAGACTCCCATACCCCGAGCTCCCGCATTCGAATCGCGATTTTCTGAGGCAGCTTCTCCCGGAAGTCGATCTCCATCTCCATGTGCACCCGGGGGCCGGAGAGTTTTTCCAGAAGCCCCCCTTTGATGGCGCTGCACAGAAGACGCAGGGTGTTGTCCTCGAATTTCAGCCCCATGCGCTGTTCCAGACGAATTCCCCTTATGATGCGGGTGGGGTCCTCGACAAAACTGAGGTTGTGCAGGATGCGCAGCAACCCCTCTTTGAGGTCGCGCCGCCCGTCGTAAAAATCCGTCAGCGTGCCCCAGTCGTTGGCGCTAAGCGACACGGCCATGGCGTTGATGCTGAAATCCCGCCTCGCCAGGTCCTGTTTCAGAGAATCGCTGCTGACCTCCGGCATCGCCGCGGCGTACTCGTAAAATTCGCGCCGCGCGGTCGCGATGTCCACCTTCAGCCCGTCGGAAAAGGCGATGGTCCCCGTCTTGTAGCGTCCGTGAACGACAGTGCGGCACCCCGGCTCGTTCCAGGCGCGCACCAGAGTTTCGGCGTCGCCTTCGACGCTGACGTCGAGATCGACGTTTTTCTTGCCCTTCAGGATATCCCGCACCGCGCCGCCGACGATATAGGCCCTCATCCCCAGCGACTCCGCCTTCTCCCCGATGCGGCGCAGCAGGTCCAGAACGCGGAGGGGAAAGGAATGCTCCAGAAGATCGGCCACTCCCTCCATCCACAGGAAACCGCCTCCCGTCTCCTTCTCGCCCGGACGGTACGTCTGATACAGGGCGCGCAGAAGGTCCGCCCGCGTCAGAATTCCGATGAGACGCCCCTGCTCCAGCACGGGAAGCTGCTCGAAGCTGTAGGTCGCCATCTGGCGGTGGGCCTCGTTGAGGGACGCCTCGGCCGATATGGCGATGACGCCCTCCGTCATGAAATCGCGGATCAGCGCACGCTCGAACCCGTGCAGATAGGCCTTGTCCAGGTCCCTGCGCGTCATCATCCCCACAACTTCCCCGTCGCGCACGACCGGCAGCGCCTTATGCCCGAACCGGAGCATCGTGCGGTACGCCTCGACCACCAGCGCGTCGGGGGCAACCGCCATGACGGGCGACGTCATGATGCTTTTGACGATCACGAACGAGGGAATGACGTCGGGAAGCTTCTCCTCCAGCTCCGTCAGCAGCTCCCGCGGATCCCGGTCCGCAAGGGTCGCCGACCCCGCCTGCAGGTGTCCGCTGCCGCCGTAAAAGGACAGGAATTCCTGAACGTTCAGGACGTTCGGCGCGCTGCGGACGATCAGCACCGTTTTTTTGCCGCACCGCACCGCGGCCAGCGTCACGTGGGAGTCGTAATAGTCCCTCAGTTTGTGGACGAAAATCGACAGGCCCTCGATGTACTCCTCCGATTCGCCCCACGCGGAAACGACCTTCGCCCCGTTGATGTAGCGTTCCCGCGCGTTTTCGGTCAGCGCGTCCAGAAGCTGGCGCTCGCCGGCGGGCATGGCGACCTCGACGCGGGACAGGATCATCGAAAGATCCGCGCCCATCTGCCTCAGACGCCCCAGCGCGGCGATGTCCCTGTCGGTCGTCGCCTCGTAGGTCAGCGCCCCCGTGTCGTCGTAAATGCCCAGGGCAAAAAGCGACGCCTCCTCCCGCGAAACGCGCTTGCGCTCCCGGGACAGCCGCTCCACGATCATGGTCGTCGTCGCCCCGATGGACTCGCAGTGCGCGACGTTGGCCGGGATATCGTCGATCGTGGGGGGATGGTGGTCGTAGACGTGCACCTCCACCTCCTGCCGCCCGGCAAGGGCGGCGAAGGGGCCGATGCGCAGACGCGAACGGGTGTCGACGACGACCATCAGAGTGACCTGTTCGAGGGGAATTTTGCTTGGCTTCATGATATTCCACCCGTGACCGTGGCGGTTCACAAAATCCCGCACGCGACGGTTCATCGAGCCCGGCGGACAGATCACCGCCTCGGGGTAGAGCTTGCGCACCGCGACCATGCTGGCGAGAGAGTCGAAGTCCGTGTTGAGGTGACTCGTGATCAGCTGCATTCGTCATATACCCCCTTCACGGCGAGCTTCAGGTCCTCCGGCGATCCGTCGTTGCGAACGACGAAATCCGACAGCGCCATGCGTCTTTCGCTCTCCATGAAAAAGCTCTCTCTCTTCGCCAGCTCGGCCCCGTCCCACCCTCGAACGCGACAGCGCTCCACGCGAAGGGCGAGCGGGGCCGTGACAAAAACCCTGACCGTCACCCACGGGGGAACGCCCCCCTCGAAAAGCAGCGGAATTTCGACGATCGCCCAGTCCTCCGCCCTCGGCAGCTCGAGGCGGCGCGCGATCTCCTTTCGAACCAGCGGGTGCAGCAGCGCCATGGCCCATTCGTACTCCACGCGGTTCGGGAAGATGATCCCCGCGACCGACGCGTGAACGACCCGCCCGTCCTCGTCGAGAATGCCCCTGCCCCATCGTTCGAGCGCGGCGCCGATCACCTCGGGACGACGCCAGAGCTCGGCCACGACGCGGTCGGCGTCGATCAAAAATCCTCCGAGCGCCTCGAAAAGGCGCGAGACCGTGGATTTACCAGCCCCGACGTCGCCGGTTACGGCCATAACCGTACCAGTCCTCACGGCGTCCTTCACCTCCACGATCGTCGACGGACTTATAGTCGTCCGAAATTTCAAAAAGAAAACGCGAAAACCCGTTCTCGTACGTGCCGCCGTAAAGACGCCTGCTGCGCGCGGCCGTCAGGTAAAGCCGCTCCTCGGCGCGCGTCATCCCCACGTAGCACAGGCGGCGCTCCTCCTCCATCTGCACGGGATCGTCGAGGGCGCGGGAATTTGGGAAAATTTTCTCCTCGAGACCCGTCAGGAACACCACGGGAAACTCCAGCCCCTTGGCCGCGTGCAGCGTGAGGAGGTTGACGACCTTTTGCCCGTCGGGGTCGTCTTTGTCGGCGTCGGTAAAAAGCGCGGCCTCGGCCAGCGCCTGGGCCAGGTCGCTCCCCGCCGGAACGATGGAACGCAGCTCCATGACGTTGTCGATGCGGTCCTCCCAGTCCTCGGAGTTTTTGGCGCGCAACAGGTCCTCGTAGCCCATCGGGCCCAGAATATGGCCGATCGCCAGCCCGATGTCATCCGAAAGCTCCAGCAGCGTCAGCATATTTTTACCCAGTTCCGTCAGCGATTGCCCCACCTGTCCCTTTATCGGACAGCCTCCCTCCGACACCGCCTTCCAGAACTCCTTCGGCGCGGCGGAGTTCTGGGAAGAAGACGCGCCCGCCCAGGCCGTGAACTCCACCGTCTTCTTCGGCCCCATTCCCTTCACCATCAGGGGCGCGGCCCGTTCGAGGGCGTTCAGGTCCCCGGGATTCACCGCCAGCTTCAGAATGGCCAGCACGTCGCGGACTTCCTTCCGCTCGTAGAACGCCGTTCCGCGGACGACCCGGTAGGGAATTCCGGACTCCAGCAGCTTCTGTTCGTAAAGACGGCTCATCGCGTTCTGGCGGTACAGAATCGCCATATGACCGTAGTCGTAGCCGTGGACACTCAGTCGCCTTATCTCCGTCGCTATGAAATCGGCCTCCTGCAGGTCGCTGTTCGCGAGCAGGGTATAGACCCGTTCTCCTGCGCCCCGCGCCGTCTTCAGGTTTTTCTCCCTGCGGACGGAGTTGTTGCGAATCAGCGAGTTCGCGGCCCCGAGTATGTTGCCGCTGGAACGATAGTTCTCGTCCAGAACGACGACCTTTACCCCGCCCGTCTTTTCGTTGCCCTTCGGCCGAAAATCGTGCTCGAAGTTCAGGATCATGCCGATGTCGGCGCCGCGCCAGCCGTAAATGGACTGGTCGGGGTCCCCGACCACCATGATTTTGCAGTCTTCTCCGACAATGTAGCGCAACAGCATGTACTGGGGTTTGTTGACGTCCTGATACTCGTCCACCATGAGCCATTTGACCCGTTTCTGTTCCCGCGCGCGCAGTTCCGCGTCCGACGCCAGCATCTGAAGAGGGACGATCATCAGGTCGTCGAAGTCCACCGCGTTGCGTTCGCGCAGTCGTTTCTGGTACTGCCGGAAGACGTCGAGATAAAGTCCATCCAGCGTGGAATTTCGCGGCCCCGGGGCCCAGGCGGCCTTTTCCCGGGAAAGAGCCTCCAGCACCGACGCCGGGTCGACATCCCGGGTGTTGGTTCCCGTCGCGTCCAGTATCTGTTTCACCAGCGCGCGGCTGTCCGCCCGATCGAACACGGAAAACCCCGGCCGAACCTGCGTCAGCCGCTCGGCGTCCTCCCGGTTGCGGAACAGAAAGCGCAGCCCGAAGGCGTGAAACGTGCTGACCTGCACGTCGTCGGCACCCTCGCGGACCAGCGCCGTAACGCGCTCCCGCATCTCGCCCGCCGCCTTGTTGGTGAAGGTGACGGCCATGATCTGCCACGGCGCCGCGCGGCGCTCGGCGATCAGCCACGCCACCCTGTGGGCCAGAACCCTCGTTTTGCCGCTGCCCGCGCCGGCCAGCACCAGAAGCGGCCCGTCGACGTACGTCACGGCCTCCCTCTGAAGAGGCGACAGCCTGGAGAGTATGTCGTCGTTATCCCGCATGAGAGCGTTTTTCCTTTATTTTTTCGGAGACGAACGAGACCCACGCGCCGACCCCCGCGCCGGACGTGAGGTCCAGCTCCAGTATGGGGGCCCTCGGGTTCAGGGATCGGACGTCGTTGACGAACATCTCCCTGTCGAAGCGCACATGGGGGAGCAGATCGATCTTCGTCAGCAACACCGCCCCCGCCTGAACGAAGAGCATGGGATATTTCAGAGGTTTGTCCGCGCCCTCCGGGGTGCTCGACACGGCGATCTTGAGGTCCTCTCCAAGGTCAAACTCCGCCGGACAGACCAGGTTCCCGACGTTCTCGATGAAAAGCACGTCCAGCCCGTCGACGTCGAGGGACGCCAGCGCCTTCTCCACGACGTGCGCCTCCAGATGGCACCAGCCCCGCGTGTTGATCTGCAGGGCGGTCACGCCCCGGGACGCCAGACGCTCCGCGTCGCGGGACGTTTCGAGGTCCCCTTCGATCACGGCGAAGGAAAAGTCCGCCCTGTCCGCCATCGCCTCCAGAAGCGTCGTCTTGCCGCAGCCCGGGGAACCGATGATGTTGAACATGGGTATCCCCTTCTCCTTCATCAGCTTTCTCACGCGCAACGCGTATTTCTCGTCCTCCGCCATAACGGCCTGCTGTATCGTAACGACTTTGCTCATGTCCGTAAAATCCTTCCCGTTAATTTTCTTTATTCGTAATCACGCTCCCTGCTGGTCCACCTCCATGGACTCGATCGTCAGTTCCATGCCGGAAAGCAGCTCGACGTTCGTGCTGCCGCAGTTCATACAGACAAAGGCCATCCCCTCGGTGGTGGTTTCTCTGCCGCAGGAATGACACCTGAAAACAGTCGGAAGTTCCAGCACGGAAAGTTCAGCCCCCTCAGAGGGCGTCCCCCTGGCGACGATCTCGAAGGCGAACGCCAGAAGCTCGTGATCGACCTGACGCATACGCCCGACCTTCAAAACGACGCGACGCGCCCGAAGCCAGCCGGACCGCGCGCACAGATCTTTTATCGTGTTGTTGACAGCTTCTGCCATCGAAAGTTCATGCATGTCGTTTCCGTTTCCCGTTCTCATTAGGGGATGCATCCACAGAAAATGCACCCGCAGGGAACGCAGTCCCCTGACTCCGTCAATTTTTTCAAGTTAAGGAAGTGCTGTTTGCATGTCTTACGTAATGCCGCCCGTCAGTCCATGACCTTGAATTTCACCCTGGTCACCAGCGTCTCATCCGCGCAAAACCTCCAGTTCGAGTATCCCCTTATCTCGTAGTCGCCGGCTTCGATCGGCGCGTCCAGCAAATAAGAGTCAAAATCCCTTTCGCGGATGCTCACGTAAGTCCTGAATTTGTCGTGGGGAGCGTCGAGGTCGTAAACGCCCATGATGGCCCCGTCGTCGAGCATGTATTTGGGGACGCCGGTCACCTTTGTGCGGATGGTCTCCTGTGGGCTGTATTGCGACTTGTATATTTCTATCGAGAAGGCGTCCCGGGCGTTTCCTTCGACGACAATCGGGACGCTGGAGACGAGCGTTTCCTCCGTCTGCGCGTTCCCGCTGCCGTATCCCCGTATCTCGTACTTTCCGGAAACAAGCGGGGCTCGTAACGTGATGCGCGCGTCACTGCCCGTGATGAATTCGCTGGAGGCGTACTCTCCATGAGGGGCGTCCGTCCCGCAAATGCCGACGATTGCGCCCTCGTCGATCATGCCCTGCGGGACTCCCGATATATTTATGCGGATCGGTTCGGCCGGCGCGTAGCTCGTTTTGACGACCTCCATCGAATAGGCGCCGCGCTGCGCGCCCTGACCGACCGGCGTAGTGTTCAGCCTCGACAGTCCGAGCGCGGCGATCGCCATGACGACGACGGCCGCGATGGCAACGCGAAGATATTTTTGGGACGAACTCCCCTTTACAGCGTCATGTCCACCATTTTTAACTCCTTTAACTCCTGGCTGAACACTTTTATTTTGTTTTGATATTTTATTGTACTCAAGGGCTTCGCAGATCAAACGTGCAATTTCCCCTGCGTTTTTCGTGTCGGCGATGCCCTGGGTCGAGTTCAGGCCGAGCGCGAGCCCGGGGGGAAGCACCTCCATCCCATCGAGGTAAACCGGGATTGTCCTGATTTTGTTGTTGAGGGCGAATTCGATCTCCGAGCGGACGTACGAGGAATTGACCGACTCCTTCGTTATGAAGACGATGAAAATCCTGCATTTCATTATCGCCGTGGCGATTTCGTCGGTCCATGTCGAGCTGATGCTGATCCCCTTGTCGTACCATATCGAAAATCCCTTTTCGCTGACGCTTTCGATGATCGGGAACACGCGCCGGGCGTCGGAATGCGCATAGCTGACGAACACGAACGACTCGTCCTCCAGGCTGCACGGAATCACTTTGCAGGTCGCTTTTGGATCGGACATGATATTTTCCTGCCTTAAATTATTTTTTAAATATTTTACCATACGCCCGATCAAATTATATTTCTTCCATTTATACTTCTTCCATCCTGGACATCAGCGTTTCCCAGCGCGCGTAGTCTTCGTTCAGGGCGTGCGTCAGGGCGTCCCGTTCCCTCATCAGGAGCTGCACGCGCCCGGAATCGGCCAGAACCTCCGGGCGGCAGAGGAGCCCGTCGACCTCGTCCCGGCGGGCCTCCGTTCTTTCGATGCCCGCCTCCAGAGCTCCGATTTCCTTTTTGAACGCGCGCCTCTTTTGGAGAAGACGCTCGCGCTCTCCGGCCTCCCGCTTTTTTTCGTCGCGCGTCCGCCGGCCGCCCGACGCTCTGTCGTCGCCCTCCGTCTCCCCGGGCTGCTGTTTCAGAAACTCCTCGCGCTTCTCCAGAAACCAGGAGTAGTTCCCGGGATAATCGTACAGGCGGCCGTCCCGCAGCTCCAGGACCCGTTCCGCGAGGTTGTCGAGGAAATGGCGGTCGTGCGAGACGATCAGGAGCGTTCCCGCGTACTGGAGCAGGGCCCTCTGGAACAGCTCCTTCGTGTTCAGGTCGAGGTGGTTGGTCGGCTCGTCCAGAATCAGAAAGTTGGACTCCGTCAGCATCAGTTTAAAAAGGGCGAGCCGCGCTTTTTCGCCCCCCGAAAGGACGGAAACCGGCTTGTGGATGTCCTCGCCCGAAAACAGGAACGCCCCAAGCAGGTTTCGCCTGTCCGCCTCGTTCAGCTTCGACGGCGCGCCGCGCGCCTCCTCCCACACGCTGCGGGTGTAGTCCACGTTCTGCGCGCTTTCCTGCGAGTAGAAGGCGCATTTTACGTTGTGCCCCAGGCGCAGAACGCCGGCCGTCGGTTCGTCGACGCCGCTCAGAAGGCGCAGCAGCGTGGATTTTCCCGCGCCGTTGACGCCGATCAGCGCCACGCGCTCGCCTCTGTCGATCGTAAAATCGACGCCGCGAAAGACCTCGAACGCGTCGTAACTCTTCGAGAGCCCCTGCACCCGCAGCGTCTCCCGCCCGCTCTCCGGCGCCTCGGGGATGCGGAAACGGACCGTCCGGTCCCGGCCCTCCGGCTCGAGGAGCTCCATTTTTTCGAGCTGCCGGATGCGGCTCTGCACCTGCGCCGCCTTCGAGGACTTGTATCGGAAACGCGAGATGAAGCGCTCGATCCCGTCGATGCGGCTCTTCTGCTCCGCCGCCGCTTTTTCGAGACGCTCCCGCGCTCCCTCCTTCTCGATCAGGTAACGTTCGTAGCTCCACGGGTAGAGCGTCAGCTTACCCCGCGCCAGCTCCGCGATCTGCTCCGTCATGTCGTCGAGGAAACGCCGGTCGTGCGACACGGCGACAACGGCCCCGCGATAGTCCCGCAGCCAGGCCTCCAGCCATTCCATGCTCTCCGTGTCCAGGTGATTGGTGGGCTCGTCCAGCAGCAGCACGTCCGGGCACGTCAAAAGAAGCGCCGCCAGCGCGACGCGCATCTTCCACCCGCCGGAAAATTCCGAGCAGCTCCGCTCCGCGTCGGCGACGGCAAACCCCAGCCCCCGCAAAACCTTTCGCGCCATGGACTCGAACTCGAAGCCGCCGAGGTGCTCGAACTGTCGCTCCAATCGCTGGTGAGCGTCCAGAAGCGGACCCAGCGCCCTCGAGCGGGCGTCCGTCTCCGCCAGAACGCGTTCCGTATCACGCAGCTTTTCTTCGATCTCCGCCAGCCCGACGCGTTGCTTCAGGTACTCCAGCACCGGCCGGTCCTCGAGCTCCACCAGGTCCTGGGGCAGATAACCCACGGTCAGGTTTTTCGATCGCTCCAGCGAGCCCGCATCCGGCTCCATTTCTTTCATCAGGACCCGCAGCAGCGTCGTTTTGCCCGCTCCGTTGTCCCCGACGAGCCCGAAACGGGCGCGGTCCGTAATCAGCCAGTCGAACCCGTCGAAAATAACCTTCTCCCCGAAGGCCAGCCTTAGTCCTTTTATGTCGATCAGTGGACAATTCCTCCTTCCGGCAGTATCTCTTATACTATACGCGAACACCGCCGGAAACGGAGAGGAGTCCGGAGAGGAACATGCGGTTTATATGTCGTGGTTCATGTGGTGGTCTATAATGAAAATATCTCGTGCAAAGGGAGTGAATTTTATGACCGTTCGGTTGAAAATCCTTATGGAACGCGGCGTTTATCGAAGCGGCTGCTGCGGGTGCGTCGCTTATACGGCGGAGGAGAAGGCCTCTTTTCCCCGGCAGCAGGAGAATATTCAGGGCGTCGGGAAATTGTTGTGCGCCATCAGAGAACGCTATGGAGAGAAGGTCGACGTGTCTGTCGTGGATCCGCGGAACATCCTGGCGTTTTGGGACAACATCCGCTTTCGGGTTCGCCCTTCGACGCCCGTGTGGGTCCTTGACCGCAAAAAGGTTTTCGAGGGCGTTCCCGAACTCGAAAACCTGCAGGGCGTCCTCGACGCCGCGCTGGAGGGCGAGAGCCCGGCCTCTCAGGCCTGTTCCGCCTGACCTGAACCTGAACGTGTTAAGCAAAAAAGCTTGACAGCCTGAAAGGAAAGCAACTATAATGCTCTGCGTCAAAACGGGACGGGGAGGAATAAAGAGTGGTTCTCGACGATGGAGTGCGTCTTGAGCGACGGATACATGTCAACGCCCTCTACGACCTCTACAGCCCCCTTCTGACGGAGCGGCAGAGGGACGTTTACGAAATGCGTCATTTTTCGGACCTCTCGCTCGCGGAGATTGCCGAAACGCTGGGCGTCACGCGTCAGGCCGTGCATATTCTGGTGAACAGGACGGCGGAAAAGCTGGAGGCGCTCGAACGGGCGCTGGGTTTTTTCGCGCGGCTGGAACGTCTGGAAAACAGAATAAGGGAACTTGAAGCGCGGTGTTCTGTGGAGCGGTCCGAAGAACAGGCGCTGCGTTTTGCCGGGGAGGTGCAGGAATGTTTGAAGCCCTGAGAGAAAAACTGGAATCGGCGTTTTCGAAGCTGAGAAACAGAGGCAAACTTTCCGAGGCGGACGTCGATGCGGCGTTGCGCGAGCTGCGGAAATCGCTTCTGGAGGCGGACGTCGATTTTCGCGTCGTCAGGGACCTGCTCGCGAAAATTCGGGAGCGCGCCGTAAAGCTCGACGTCCTGGAGTCCATTACGGCGGCGCAGCACATCTCCACGGTGGTGTATGAAGAGCTGATCGCCCTGATGGGGACGGACGTCGCGCCCCTGACGATCGCCTCGAAGCCGCCGACCGTCGTCCTGATGGCCGGGCTTCAGGGGAGCGGAAAGACGACGACGACGGTGAAGCTGGCGCGGCGTCTTCAAAACGGACACAGCCCTCTGGTCGTCGCGTGTGACCTGCGCCGCCCCGCCGCCGTGGAACAGTTACGGGTGCTGGCCGGAGAATCGAAGGTCGCCTTCTTCGGCCCCGGGGCGGGGGAGACCGACGTGCTGAAGGTCGTTCGGGACGCGTCCGCGTGGGCGGAATCTCATCTGAACGACGTCATTTTGCTGGACACAGCCGGGCGGCTCCACGTCGATCGGGAGCTCATGGACGAGCTGGGCGCGATGGCGCAGACGCTGCCTCCCCACGAAACGCTTCTGGTTGTGGACGCCATGACCGGTCAGGAGGCCCTGAACGTCGCGAAATCCTTTCACGCGCTTCTGAACCTGACGGGCCTTGTCCTGACCAAGCTCGACGGAGACGCGCGCGGCGGAAGCGCGCTTGCGATACGCGCCGCGACGGGAATTCCCGTGAAGTTCGCGGGCATGGGCGAGGCGACGGACGCTCTGGAGGTCTTCGACGCCAAACGCATGGCGGGCCGCATCATGGGCATGGGGGACATTCAGGGGCTGCTCGAAAAGGTTCAGGCCGCCGGCATCGACGACGCCGAGCAGCTGGCGGACGCCCTGGAGGGCAAAGAATTTACGCTGGAGACCCTGTTGATGCAGTTCCGGCAGATGGAGAAGATGGGCCCTCTGGGAAACGTCATGGAGATGATCCCGGGCTTCAGTCGGCTGAAGGGCACGAACGAAGCGGAGGTCAGCGACGCGATCCTCAAAAGAAGCAAAGCGATCATCCAGTCGATGACGCCCCTCGAGCGCCGTAACCCAAAGGTCATCAAGGGCTCCCGGCGTCGACGCATCGCGCTCGGTTCCGGCACGTCGGTGCAGATGGTCAACCAGTTGCTGGCGCAGTACGAACAGATGAAGAAGCTTTACAAAACCTTCTCCTCCGCGGGCTCCGGGAAGGGCTTCAACCTAAAATCCCTTTTCGGAGGAGCGAGGCGTTCCAGGCGGCGTTAGGGCGAGGCCGGGGTCCGCTTCGAAAATTTTCATGCTGTTTTGCGGCAGAATTTCATCTCCGCTTTAAAAATTTGCAGTAAAATATCAGGAGGTGTTGTTTATATGGCAGTACGTATTCGTTTGTCCCGTTTCGGAAGGAAAAAGGCTCCATTTTACAGACTTGTGGTGGCCGATTCCCGTTCGCCGCGAGATGGACGTTTTATTGAACTGATCGGGACCTATAACCCGATGACCGATCCCGCCGCGGTGGCGATCGATGAGGAACGCGCGCTTTACTGGCTGAGTGTGGGCGCTCAGCCCTCGGATACGGCGAGAGGGCTTTTGAAAAAGCAGGGGATATGGGAGAAGTTCGAAGAAACAAAAAATCGTTAGCAGCGTCCGGAGCTTTGTCGAACTAAGCTTCGCCGGAGTGTGCAGTGTCGTTGGAACTTCGTCAAAAGGACGGGGTAACCTGAGCACAGGATAACGCAACCAAAATCGGGAGGTGCCACTATGGCCAATTATAAGGAACTTGTCGAATTCGTCGCGAAACACCTTGTTACGCAGCCTGACGTCGTCAGCGTAGAAAGCAGCGAAGGCGAGAACGGAACCAAAATCATGATCCGTGTGGCTCACGAAGATGTAGGACGCATCATCGGAAAGCGGGGAGCTACGATCAATGCGATTCGCCTCCTGGCTAAGGCCGCCGCCGTCAAAGCGGGAGAGAGGGTGGATGTCGACATCGTCGAAGAATGAAAAGAGGGGAAATTCCGGCCGGAAAATTTTCGTCGGATACATTTCCTCCGCCCACGGAGTCAGAGGAGAGGTTCGAGTCGTCCCACTGACGGACTATCCGGAGCGTTTCCGGCAGATGGATTCCCTTGAGCTTTACTCTTCGGAGGGAACGTTTGTGCGGACGCTTCAAATAAGGGGCGTCAGGGAGCACGAGGGCAAAGGAGAGCTGATCGTCGCGGGCGACGTAACGGACCGGGACGAGGCGAAGGCGCTTGTCGGGCTGTCGATTATGGTCGATCCCGCGGAACGGGTTCCGCTGCCCGAGGGAGAATTTTGGGTGGACGACCTCATCGGCCTGCGGGTGCAGGACGGAGAGGGCAATGACCTTGGAGAGGTCGCAGATTTTCTTTCCACGGGCAGAAATGAGCTTTACGTGGTCCGGGACGCGGATGGAGGCCTGCATTACATTCCGGCGGCTGAAGAATTCATCCGGAACATCGATCTTTCCGCGGGAAAAATCACTGTAGAGCTGATAGATGGCCTTTGGTAATGAATCTGAGGGTTTGGTGACGGATCGGAGGTGACGGCCTGATGCACTTTACGATTATCACCGCATTCCCGGAGTTTTTTGGCGACTTTCTCTCGACCAGCATTATCGGCCGGGCCGTCAAAGCCGGTCTGATTCGGGTGGATGTCGTCGATTTGCGTTCCTTCGGCAGAGGGGGGTACCGTCAGGTCGACGACTACGCCTTCGGCGCGGGGGGTATGGTCCTGATGGCGCAGCCGCTTTTCGAGGCTCTGGAGACGGCGCGCGGGAGACATGAAGGGCCGGAAAAAAGTTTCGTCGTCTGCCCGACTCCGCAGGGGGCTCTGCTGACGCAGGATATTGTGGAAACTCTGGCGTGTCAGGCCCATGTGGTGCTCGTATGCGGACATTACGAGGGGCTTGACGAGCGTTTTATCGAGCGGTCGGTCGATCTGGAGGTCACGATAGGGGACTGCGTGCTTACCGGCGGGGAAATTCCCGCGATGGCGATCATCGACGCGGTTGCCCGTCTGAGGCCCGGTGTTGTGGGCAGAAGCGAAGCCGTGGAGGACGACTCCTTCTACCGGGGAATGCTGGACCATCCCCACTACACGCGGCCCGCCTCCTGGGACGGGCGCGAGGTTCCGGAGGCGCTCCTGTCCGGCAACGCCGCCTCGATCAGCGAATGGCGGCGCACTCAGGCGGCGGCGCGTACGCTTGCCCGGCGTCCTGACCTTTTGTCGCGCAACAGTCTTCGCGGATACATTCGCGGGGGGATTTATCTGTCGTTCGAGTTTGAAAACGTCGCCGATATCGGTCCCGACTTCCTGAAGGAGGTCGGCCTGCTGAGCGAAAGCTACGGGGTGGCGCGCGTGTTTTTGATTGTGTCGGATCCCGGGGATCGGCCCTCCGTCAGGCGTTCGCTGGAGGAAATGAACAGGGAAATGAACAGGGAAACGAGCCCGGAGGGACGTTTTCGGCTGATGCCCTCTCTGGCGCACGCAATCAGGCGTGTTGCGGACAGGCGTGTTGCAGAAAAAGAAGGGACCCCGCTGACGGTGAAGGTCTGCGACGCCGTGCAAAGCGGCGCGAGGCACTGGCTCGAACTGAAACGTCTGTTTCTGGAAAAGGGAGATCCTGTTTTGTTTTATCTTCCCTCGATGGCGGAGGACAGAAATTCGGATACTCAAGCGAAGACTGTGAAGCAAGCGAACGAGTGTGGTTTTCTGATGCTTCCGCTGCAGGAGGGGCTGTCCGTCTGCGGGAAGACTGCCGTGCTGTGCGATCGTTTTCTGGGTTCGCGGCAGCTTTCAGGCGACGACAAATTGAGTTGTATGTAATAGAGCTCTATGTAATTTGAAGGAGGAACAATCAGAAGTGAATATTCTGGATTTCGTCGAGAAAAAATATATCCGGAACGACTTTCCCGCTTTTCGTCCGGGGGACACCCTCCGGGTGCACGTGAAAGTCAAAGAAGGCGTGAGGGAGCGTATTCAGGTTTTTGAGGGCATCGTGATCGGGCGTCAGCATGGCGGTCTGAACGAGACCTTCACCGTTCGCAAGATTTCGAGCGGCATTGGCGTGGAGCGTATTTTCCCGCTCCATTGTCCCTCGATCGATAAAATCGAGATCCGACGTCAGGGCAAGGTACGCCGGGCGAAGCTTTACTACCTGCGTAAACTGAGCGGAAAGGCCGCCCGCATCAAAGAACGCCGCGAATTTTAAGGGGAACCGGAAGAAATTAACGGGGTCAGGGGACTCAGTCCCCTGCGGGGTATGGGGCGGAGCCCCATGGTTTTGGTTTAACCTGTCGAATATTGGAAGACGTTCTCCCTATCATTGATTGTCATCTCTCCCGGGGCCTGCAAAAGGCCCCGTTTTCAATGCTCAGACGAGGCCCAGGATGTTGATCCAGATGGGAAGGGAGAGCATGGAGCAGAGCGTCGTGATGGCGATGCCTCGTGCGCAGTATTCGTTGTCCATGCCCATTTCCTGCGCGAGGATCGCGCTGTTGACGGCGACGGGCATGGCGCTCAGCAGGACTCCGGCCTGAATCATCTGCGTCGACAGGCCGAACGCGAAAAAAACGAGGCCGGTCACGACGGGGTGAACGACCAGCTTGAAGAGGACAATTTTCCACACGGACAGGATCATCCTGAGAACGTTCTCGAAGTGCAGCCCGGCTCCGAGGGTGAGGAGAGCCATCCCCGTGCTGATGTCGGCCAGGATCCCGAGCGTCGAGTTTGTCCACGCGGGCAGGTGATTCAAGCCGGCGAAGGTCAGCGAGAGCCCGCAGAGGCAGGACAGGAAAAGCGGATTTTTGAGCAACCGGGCCAGCGTCGCCCCTGCCGTTTCCCAGGAGGGTTTTCCGAGGAGGGCAAGCTGTCCGCTGCCGATGGACAGAAGCTGCATGAGGACGAGAGAAAACGCCAGAATGAGGGTCCCGGCCTCCACGCCGCTCTGGCCCATGGCAAGGTGGATGACGGGAATGCCGACGTAAAAATGGTTCCCTCGTACCGCGGACAGGGTCAGGGTGGCGAAACGCTGCCTCGTTTCGCCGTGACGTCCCGTCAGCCAGACGATGACGATGGTGACCAGATAGGGCAGCCACACGGCGACAGGAAAGGAAGAGCTCTGCAGGGCCCCGACGTCGGCCGACAGGATGCCCCGAAGCAGAGTGGCGGGCATGGCGAACCAGTAAAGGATGAAGTTGTTTTCCTTCAGAGTCTGCGGCGACACAAAGCCAAGGTATTTCAAAGACGCGCCCAGTCCCACAAGGAGAAAAATGGGCACTACGGTCAGGACAGCCTGCATTATCGATCACCTCGTATAAAGTGGTGCTGAAATAAAAAAACAAAAAAAACAAAAACGATCGACCGCCCGGCCGATCGCGTTTCATGCCCGATAACGCTGCGTTTTTCCCCGTTCAGGCCTGGATTGTGAACTACTCAGGCTCGAACATGTCCTTCGTCACAGCGCAAACCGGACATGTCCAGTCGTCAGGAATATCTTCAAAGGCCGTTCCCGGCGCGACGCCGGAATCCGGGTCTCCGAGTGCAGGGTCGTACACGTACCCGCATACGGTACACACGTATTTCATCACTTTTCTACCCCCCGGTCGATAAAATTTAAGGACCTTTCGGATGCGTCCATCCTGCGTGTATTATATCTTATTTCCGATTCGCGCCATCTTGAAATCCCGCGATTCGTCTGTACGGAATCGAAGTCAGGGCCGCGAGTTCTCCGGACAAAAGCGCCGTTGGAGGCGTCAGGCCCCGCCCCCCGGGCCTGAACGTGTACAAATCGCTTAAAACGCCTGCGGCGGGTCCGGGCCCGCGTGTTTGTTCCGAAAAGGGAGAAGCGACTCCATGCTAAAATCGAAACGGTTACCGGGAAATTTTTTCGGGCTTTTTTTGAGATCTGCGTCGGCGGGGGGGTCGGCAGTTTGGGTATTTCGTTATATCGTCGCTATCGTCCTCAGAAATTTTCCGAGGTCGCGGGACAGCCCGCGGCTGTTGCCGTCATTGTGAGGAGCCTCCGGGCGGGCCGCGTCGGACACGCGTATCTCTTTTCCGGGCCGCGGGGCTGCGGTAAGACGAGCGTCGCGCGGCTGCTCGCCCGGGCGCTCAACTGCCTCGAGCCCGTGGACGGCTGCGAGCCGTGCTGCCGGTGTCAAAATTGCGTCGCCATAGCGGCGGGCGAGAGCCTCGACGTCATCGAGATCGACGGGGCCTCCAACAACAGCGTGGACGAGGTGCGCGAGCTCAAGAGCCACATCATGTCCGTGCCCATGTCCTCCAAATATAAGGTCTACATTATCGACGAGGTCCACATGCTTTCTATTTCGGCCTTCAACGCCCTGCTGAAGACGCTGGAGGAGCCGCCTGAACACGTGGTCTTCGTTCTGGCGACGACCGAGGCGCACAAGGTCCCCGTCACCATACGTTCGCGGTGCCAGCATATCCCCTTTCACCGGATCGACACGCAGACGATTTACGAGCGGCTGACCCGGGTCTGCGCCGACGAGTCGATGCGGTTTCAGCCCGAGGCGCTCTGGGAGATCGCGCGTCAGGCGGACGGAGCCATGAGGGACGGGCTTTCCATGCTGGAGCAGGTCGCCGGATCGAGTGGCGAGACCGTTACCGCTTCCGACGTCGAAGCGGCTCTGGGGCAGGGCAGCCGTTCGTCGCTGGAGCGGTGGCTCGGGAGCTGGCGGACGGGCGACATGAAGACCTTCTGCGAACTGGACCGGATGCTTGCGGCCGGGGCCTCGCCGCAGCGCTTTCTGGAGGAGATGTTTGCGCTTGTCCGCAACCTGTGGCTGGTTGCCCGGTGGAGCGATATTCTGGAGACGCTCGACGCGTCCGCTCAGGAAAAGGAGTATCTGAAGCGGGAGGCCCCGCTCTGGGATCCGCTGGAGCTTGGGGCTATTATGCGTTTTCTGGCTGAACTGCTGCCTCAGACGCGAATGGGTCTGAGAATGGACGTGCTGAGCGGCCTGCTGATGGCAAAAATAACCGAAAGCGTTCATCGGGGGAGCGGCGACCGTGCGCCTCTGGAGCCCGCCGCCCCCAGGGGGCTGCCCGCGCATTTGGAAGCGCGGAAGGAGACGGAGGGGCCAGAACGCCGGCCGCCCGTTCCTGTGGCGAGCCTTCCGGTTGGGGAGACGACGCCCCCGGAAACGTCCCCTCCGAAAACACCATTCCTGGAAACGACGCCGGCCGCTCCGGCTCCGGATTTGAATCCGAAGGTTCCGGACGAACGGAGCGTGAATGGAGAGCCCTGCGGCGAAGAGCGCTGGGAAGAGGTGATGAAGGCGTTTCACGACGCCGATTTTTTGGCGTATTGCGGCCTTCTGGACGCCCGTGCCCTTGTCGACGGAGACCGTCTGGTCGTGGATATCCCCCTTCGCTACAGCTTCGAGGTGCTGCGACTGGAGCGAAACCGGTCGACGCTCAGGAAAATCCTGACCCGGTTCTGGCCGGACGTCGAGGTTGTTCTGCACCACGCGGGTCTTTCGGCTTCCTGTGATGGAACGCCTCCGCCGGGCGTCGAACGCGCCCCGGGTTTTTCGAAGGCTCCGGAGAAGCCCAAAACCGAACAAGCCGAACAAACCGAAAAATCCGAAAAATCCGCGGCGGCGCAGCCTGCCGGGGGCATTCCCTTCAGCGGGCTGGTCCGTGACGTCACCCGATGGATGCGGGGCGAGGTCATTCTGGTGCGCCGGGGCGTCGATGAAGACGCGGACGCAGACGACGCGACGATAGAAGAGTGAAAGAGCAATAAAGAGAATAATAAAGAAGAAAAATAATGGGGTGCAGGGGACTCGTCCCCTGCAGGGTTTTTGTCAGGGAGCGAACTCCGTAACCTGAGCAAAACCGCGGGGCTCCGCCCCACACCCCGGCAGGGGACTCGTCCCCTGCACCCCGTTAATTTTCTTCTTTACATTGTAAATATTGATAAAAAGAGGTTTTTTATAATATGACCAGACCTTTCGTGCATTTGCACGTGCATACGGAGTACAGCCTTTTGGACGGAGCCATCCGCACTGCGGACCTGGCGAAAAAAGTTTCATCGTGGGAGGTCCCGGCCGTGGCCATGACGGACCACGGCGCGATGTACGGCGCCATAGAATTTTACGAGCACTGCAGGGCCGTGGGGGTCAATCCGATCATCGGGTGCGAAACCTACGTCGATCCCGACGGGCATCGATCGCGGGAAAAAAAAGGAAAGAACAACCACCTCGTCCTGCTGGCGGAAAACGACGAGGGCTGTCACAACCTGATCAAACTGATCTCCATCGCCAACACGGACGGATTTTACTATAAACCGCGCATCGATCACGACCTTCTGGCGCGATACAGCAGGGGGCTGATCGCCTCCTCGGCGTGCCTCGCGGGGGAAATTCCCCAGCTGATCCTGGAGGACAGGGAGAAGGACGCCGTGGCCCGGGCTCTGCTTTACAGAGACATCATGGGCGCGGGGAACTTCTTCCTCGAGGTGATGTATAATTCAATCCCCGAGCAGGCGAAGGTCAACAAGGCCCTCATCCGAATTTCCCGGGAAACGGGTATCCCGCTGATCGCGACGAACGACGCCCATTATCAGGAGAAGGAGGACTTCGAGTGGCACAAAATCCTCCTTCGTGTCAATACGCGCGCTGACGCGACGGACGACGCCTTCGGGTTTTCCTCGAACGACTTCTACCTGCGAAGCCCGGAGGAGATGGACTCGATTTTTGGCGCGGAGCTGCCCGACGCGCTCGACAACACAGTGGAGATCGCGAGACGATGCAGGGTCGATTTTAACCTGAACTCGGGAGATTACCAGCTTCCGAAGCTGGAGCTGGCCGATGGCCTCACCCTCGAACGCCACCTGGAGGAGGAGTCGCGAAACGGGCTTCGCGCCCGCCTGGGAGGGGAGCCTCCGGAGGAATACGCCCGTCGCCTGGAGTACGAGCTCGAGGTCATCAATAAAATGGGTTTTGCAGGGTACTTCATCATCGTCGCCGGCATCATCCAGGCGGCCAAGGACCGCAATATTCCAATAGGGCCGGGGCGCGGTTCCGCCGCCGGATCTCTCGTCGCCTGGAGCCTGCGCATCACGGAACTGGATCCGCTGACCTGGGGGCTGCTTTTCGAACGCTTCCTGAACCCCGAACGCATCAGTATGCCCGATATCGACACCGACGTATCCGACAAGGGACGCGAGGAGCTTCTGAAGTACATCGTCGAGCGCTACGGCAGCGACCGCGTTTCGCAGATCATCACCTTCGGCCGCATGAAAAGCCGACAGGCGATCAAGGACGTGGGGCGGGCGATGGGCATCGAGTACGCCCTGATGGACCGGGCCGCGAAGCTCATCCCCTTTGGCGTCAAAAGTATCAGGGAGGCCGTGGAGTCCGTTCCCGAGCTTAAGGAGATCATCGACGCCGACAGCTCGATCGCGCAGGCCGTGAAGGTGGCCGAAAAAATCGAGGGCCTGGCCCGTCATCCGTCGCAGCACGCGGCGGGCGTCGTGATCACGCCGGGCGCGGTGACGGATCTCGTGCCCATACGTCGAATCGGGACGGCCGACGCGGGCGGGGGCGTTCTGGACATCAGCCAGACCGTGACGCAGTTCACGATGGAGCCCATAGAGAAGCTGGGGCTCGTCAAGATGGATTTTCTTGGCCTGAGCACCCTGTCCATTATCGAGGACGCGCTGGAGAACATTCGGCGCAACGGCAGGCCCGTTCCGGACATGAGCGCCGTTCCCATGAACGATCCCGCGACCTTCCAGATGCTGCAGAACGCGGACACGCTCGGCATCTTCCAGCTCGAGTCCGGAGGCATGAGGCGATTGCTGCTGGACCTCAGGGTGGACTCCTTCGAGGATCTGATCGCCGTTCTGGCGATGTACCGCCCGGGCCCTCTGGGCAGCGGGATGGTGAAGCAGTACGTCGAGTGCAAGCACGGCAGGCAGAAGCCCGAGTATCCCCACCCGCTGCTCGAGGAGATCCTTCGGGAGACGCACGGGGTCATTCTGTATCAGGAGCAGGTTATGCAATGCGCCTCCATCCTGGCGGGCTACAGCCTCGGCGAGGCGGACCTGCTGCGTCGGGCCATGGGCAAGAAAAAAGTGGAGGTCATGCGGCAGCAGCGCGCGAAATTTCTGGAAGGCGCATCGGCGCGCGGCATAGAGCCCCGGACGGCAGAGCGCGTTTTCGACCTGATCCAGGAATTTGCCGGGTATGGTTTCAATAAATCGCACAGCGCGGCTTACGCCATGATCTCCTATCATACGGCGTACCTGAAGGCCAACTACAGGAGCGAGTTTATGGCGGCCTACCTCTCCAGCCAGATGAAGGCCAAAAAGGACGTCCTGGGAAAGTACGTCCGCGAGGTGCGCCGCAGCGGCGTCAACGTCCTGCCGCCGGACATCAATTCGTCGCTGGAGAATTTTACGGCGGTCGGGGACGTCATTCGCTTCGGGCTTGGGGCGGTGGCGAAGGTGGGACATTACGCCGTGGACGCGATCGTGGCCGCGCGACAGGGGGAAAAATTCACGTCGCTGTGGAACTTCATCTCCCGGGTGGACCTGCGCACCGTCGGCAAAGCCGCCATGGAGAACCTGATCTACGCGGGGGCCTTCGACGAGATGGAGCCGAACCGCGCCCGGCTCGTGGCCGCCCTGCCGGAGTTCCTGCCGGCCGCGCAGAAAAAATACCGGGACGAGGGACAGTACTCCCTGTTCGAGCTCATGGACGACGACCCGGAGGACGCCGCAGGGCCGGACATGCCGCAGGTCGACGATTTTTCCGTGTTCAGACGTCTGGAATATGAAAAGGAGGTCATGGGTCTTTACATCTCCGGACACCCCTTTGACAGTTGTGAAGAAAAAGCGAGAAAATACGCCACGTGCACCATAGAAGATCTTTCCTGCTGGAGAGGTTCCGGTCCGGCCAAAGTTGGAGGTATAATTCTTTCCGTGACGGAGAAGGTCACAAGAAACGGAGCCGCGATGGGACTTTTGACCCTGGAGGACTCCGATGGAGGCATCGAGATGGTCTCCTTTCCCCGGGACTGGGAGGCCCTGAAGGGACAGGTAAAGATCGGAGAACCTTACATAGTGGAAGGGACCCTGGGGGACAGGGAACCCAGGAACCTGATCGTCCGAAAGCTGACGCCCCTCAATGCCCTCGACTCCGACGACGCGGGGATGGTCAGGATTCGCCTGAGGGCGGATCTCGTGCCTGAAAAACTGGACTTTCGGGATTTTGCCGTGGCCCTGAAGGACTGCGCGGGGCGCTCGTCCGTGCTTCTGGAGCTGATGGACGAGCGGGACTCCTGCGTGTTGCTCCTGTCCGAGTTTCGGGTCAACGGCGCCGGCCCCATTCAGGAACGGCTGGCCGGGGTCGTCCCCGCAGGGGCATTCGAGGTCGTCTATTGAGTTGCGCCGGTTCGGCCATATCGATAAGAGGTGGGTTTTATGTTTGTTAAAATCGTATGTACCATTGGTCCGGCAAGCGACAACTACGCAATTCTGAGGTCGATGGCGGAGGCGGGCATGAACGTGGCCCGTTTTAATTTCAGTCACGGCGATTACGAGGGGCACGGACAGAAACTGGACCTGATTCGGCGGATAGAGCGCGACCTTGGCGTCCCCATTCCCGCTCTGCTCGACACCAAAGGGCCCGAGATTCGCACGGGCGACATGGAAAACGGCGCAATCCTGCTGAAGGGGGGCGACACCGTCGTTCTGACCACGTCGCCCTGTCTGGGGACGCCCGGGCGCGTCCACATAAACTATCCCCGGCTTGCCGGCGAGGTCGTGAAGGGACAGGAAATCTGCATCGACGACGGAACGCTTCAGCTGGAGGTGCAGAATGTCGGGGAAAACGACGTCGAGTGCCGGGTTATCGTCGGCGGGACGCTGAAGAACACCAAGGGCGTCAACATCCCCGGGGCGGACATTTCGATGCCCGCTCTTTCGGAGAAGGACAAAGAGGACATCGCCTGGGGCGTTCAGCGCGGCATGGAGTATCTGGCCGTTTCTTTCGTAAAGACGCGAAACGACATTCTGGAGGTCCGTAAGCTGCTCAAATCCCTGGGCGGAAACATGCGCATCATCGCCAAAATCGAGACGCGTCAGGCCGTCCAGAACCTCGAGGAAATTCTCGGGGTGGTCGACGGCATGATGATCGCGCGGGGCGACCTTGGCGTGGAGATCCCCACCGAGGACGTTCCGCTGGCGCAAAAGCGCATCATCGAGATGTGCCGTTCGCAGGGCAGGGTCGTCATCGTCGCGACGCAGATGCTCGATTCGATGATCCACAACCCCCGCCCGACGAGGGCGGAGGCCAGCGACGTCGCAAACGCCGTTCTGGACGGGACGGACGCGGTGATGCTTTCGGGGGAAACGGCCTCCGGCGCTTATCCCGTGGAGTCCGTCGCGACGATGAGGCGCATCGTGGACAGAGCGGAGAAGGAGCTGGGGATATGGCGGATTCCCCATGGAGAACGCAGCGACCTCGTCGGGGTGCCGGACGCGGTGAGCAACGCGGCCGTGCTGATCGCCAGGCAGGCCGGGGCGGCCGCCATCGTCTCGCTGACCAAAAGCGGGATGACGGCCCAGATGATCAGCAAGCATCGGCCGACCTGCCCCATTCTCGGAGTGACCCCCTCGCAGTCGACGTGGCGGGAACTCGCCCTGTGGTGGGGCATTCATCCCGTAAAACTCAGCGAGCTGTCGAATATCGGCGTGGCCGCGAGGGAGGCGATCAGCGCCTGTATCGAGGGCGGTTACATCAGGGAAGGCGAGCTGGTCGTGATCACCGCCGGCATTCCTCTGGGCCTGCCCGGAACCACCAACATGGTCGAGGTTCTGACGACGGGCAGGATTCTCCTTACCGGAGTTCCGCTGGTTCGGAAAAACGCCACCGGCAGGGTCCGGGTCGTCCGCGACTTCAGGACCGCCGAGGAAAAGGTCGTCGACGGGTGTATCCTTGTGGTGCGCCACCTCAGCAGCGAGTACCAGTCGATCGTTGGCCGGGTGGCCGCGATCGTGTCGGAGAGCGACGCGCTGAGCGCGGAGGGGAACATTCTGGCTCTCGAGCACAACGTTCCCTGCGTCATCGGCGCGATGGACGCTCTTTCCGTTCTCTCCGACGACATGGAAATTACGGTGGACGGCATGCGCGGGTTGATCTATCAGGGACAGGTTGCGCTGGTGATCTGAGTTCCATGTGGTCCGCCGTAAGGATTTTTTTCGATATCTTTATCGTTTCTGCGATAATCTATAGAGTCCTCGTTCTGATGGTGGGAACGCGGGCCGTTCAGCTCGTGAAGGGTTTTCTGTTGCTGGGGACCGTCGCGCTGCTGGCGTCCGCCCTCAGGTTGCGCCTTGTCTCGTGGTTCCTCAGCCGAATTCTCTGGGCGCTCGTCATCGCGATACCGATCGTTTTTCAGCCGGAGCTGCGCAAGATGCTGGAGGAAATCGGACGGGGCAATTTATGGCGTCGCCGTATGCCGATAGAGGCGGCCAAACGCCTGAGCGAGGAGATCGTCTCCGCCCTCGGCTACATGAAGGCCAATAAAATTGGCGCTCTGCTGATCCTGCAGCAGGAGACGGGACTGAGGGACTACTGGAGGACGGCGGTAAGGCTGGAGGCCCGCATATCGCAGGAGCTGATCATCTCCCTGTTCTGGAAGAACAACCCGCTGCATGACGGGGCCGTGATGATGGATCGCGGCCGCATCATCGCCGCGGGATGCTACCTGCCTCTGACGGACAACACCAGCATATCGCGCTGGTATGGAACCCGGCACAGGGCGGCGCTCGGCATCTCGGACGTCTCCGACGCCATCGCCCTGGTCGTTTCCGAGGAACGCGGAGAGGTGGCGCTGGCCTTCAAGGGGCATCTTTCCAGGAACCTCAAAGATCCCCAGTTGCAGAAACTGCTGCTGTTCTACTTTTCCGGGACCCGGGAGACCGCGAAGAGAAACCTGAAGGACAGGTTCCTGAGTTTTCTTCGTCCACTCTGGTCAAAGTAGGTTATTTTATTTTAATGAAAGACACATAAAATGGATATGCGAGTTGAGCCCCTATGAACGTGTCGAAAAGATTCGACAATATATTGGAATCTTCCCTTGTCCTGTGGGGAATATCCGTGGTTCTCGCCGTCTGCATGTGGTTTTATGTGATGGACACCGGAGATCCCGGAAACGCGAGGCGTAAATTTTTATGCGAGCTCGAGTATCGCGACCTTATGCCGCAACTGTCCGTGAAAAACACGATTCGGGAGGTCGAGGTCGAGGTCGAGGCGTCCGAGAGCGTGCTGAACCGGCTGAAGTACGACGCGATCGTCTGCGAGGTCGACCTCAGAGGCCTGTCCCCCGGCAGGTACAGGGCAAGCGTGAGGGTGATGCTGCCGCAGAACGTGACGCTGCAGAGCGTCAATCCCTCGGACGTCGATATTGAGCTGGTCCGTCAGGCGACGCGGGCTTTTCCGGTCGAGGTGACCCTGCCGCAGGATATTCCGGCGGGGCGGTACCTGGACTCCGTGTCCGTCGTGCCGAAGGAAATTCACATAAGGGGCACGGAGAAGGACCTTGCAAAAATAGGCTCCGTCAATATCTCCCCCACTGTTGAAGAACTTGCGGGGGGCAGCGAGCTGCTTTTGCCGATCACGATATCTCAGTCGGAGCCCTTCGAGGACGAGGTGGAGACGGAACCGCAGCAGGTCAGAATGAACGCGGTGCTGGTTCGGGGTCTTCCGAGAAAGAAGGTCTCCGTCAACGTCAGGGTACGCGGCAGGCCTCACGAGGACTACGCCGTGCGATCCGTGACGACGGACCCCGCCGAGGTGATGCTGGAGGGAACGCGGGCGCGGCTGGACGCGGTTTCCGCGATCGACACGGAAACGGTCGACATTTCCGGACTGTCCGTGGATCAGACGATGGTGGTTCCCCTGCGTCCTCTGAGGGACAAAAACGTAACGGTCCTGGATGCCAGGTCGGTGAGGCTCCGGATCAATCTGGAGGCGATGGCGGCGCAGAAGGAGTTTCAAAACGTCCCCGTCGCCGTGGAGGATCCGCAGGGGAGAAAGTGGGCTCTCAGCCCCGCCGTTGTGAACGTGGTCATCGAGGCCTCTCCGTCCGAAATAAAGACGCTCGATCTCGATACGCTCGACCTGAAAGCCTACGTCGACGTATCCGGCATTTTCCTCCGTTCAGCGACGCTGCCCGTGCGGGTATCGCTGGTGTCCGGAGATTTGAAATCGGTAAGGACAACCCCATCCACCGTGACTGTCACTGCGGTGGAGGACTGATCGGGTGGTGGAATGGTGAGCGTTTCGAGCAGAGATGTTGCAAACGGAGACAAAAGGGTTCTTTTTGGCACCGACGGCGTTCGCGACGTCGCCAATAAAGGGGAGATGACCCCTGAGATGGCGCTGAGGCTGGGGCGGGCCTTCATCCTTTTTCTGGCGGAACGGGGGATTCCCCGCCCCAGAATCGTGGTCGGCAGGGATACAAGACGCTCGGGGACGATGCTCGAGGGGGCTCTTTCCGCGGGAATGACCTCAGCGGGCGCCGAGGTTCTCTCCATTGGAGTCATTCCAACGCCGGGCGTCAGTTTTGCGGTGCAGCGCATCGAGTCGGACGGCGGTGCGGTGATAAGCGCTTCCCACAACCCCGCGGAGTACAACGGCATCAAATTTCTGAACAGGGAAGGCTGCAAACTGTCCGATGAGGCCGAGATCAGCATAGAGGAATACCTCGGGGACAATCTCACGGACGACTGGCGTCCCACCGGGGCCTCCGTGGGCGAGATACGGCCCGTACCCCACTTCGTGCGCAGGTACGCGGAGCACCTCGCCTCTCTGGTGGAACATCGGGAGCTTTTGCCTTCCTCGGTGATGTTCGACTGCGCTCACGGCGCCGCCGGCGCGGTAATGCCGTTTCTGATCGAGTGCCTGGGGGTCGTGTGGTCCCTGACAGGCGTGGCCCCCGATGGGCTCAACATCAATGAAGGGGTCGGCGTGGTGCACATTCAGCACCTGTCGGACCAGGTCACGGGGCGCGGCTGTAAAATGGGTTTCGCCTGCGACGGGGACGCCGACAGGGTCCTGACGGTCGATTCCGCCGGCCGTCTGATCGACGGCGATATCGCGATATGGCTTCTGGCCCGATGGCTGGCGTCCAGAGGAGATCTGGGAAGCGGGGTTGTCGTCACGGTCATGAGCAACATGGCTCTGGAGGAACACCTTTCCCGCGAGGGAATTCAGGTGTTTCGCTGCCCTGTCGGAGACCGGTACGTCCTCGAGGCCATGCGGCGGCACGGGGCGAGGCTGGGAGGCGAGCAGTCCGGGCATATTATCGCGGACTCCTTCACCCGGACGGGCGACGGGCTGTGCACGGCCCTGATGCTCCTGAGCGCCCTGCGGGACCTGAACGAGAACCTCGACACGCTGGCCGGTCGCTTCGGCCGTTATCCGCAGCGCCTCAGCAACCTCAGGATCGCCGAGAACCACGTTATCGACATGGATTTTGTGCGTTCGATATCCGAGGAAGTGGAAAAACGCATGGGGAGGAACGGCAGAATCGTGATCCGTCCGTCGGGCACGGAGCCCCTCCTGCGTATTCTCGTCGAGGCCAGAGACCGGGAAATGGTCGAGGAGATCTCCGAACTCCTGACGAGCGCCCTGAGAGGAAGTGCTGTTCCCGAAGGGAGAAGAGACTGATGAAAGAAGTGGTATTGAAGAACGGATTGTCGATGAAGCCCAACGCGGTGGTGACCAAATGTCTTTTTCCCGTTGCGGGGCTGGGGACGCGTTTTTTGCCGGTAACCAAGGAGATCGCCAAGGAGATGCTGCCCCTGGTCGACCGTCCCGTCATTTCTTACGGCGTCGAGGAGGCCATCGAGTCCGGATGCAGGGACATCATCATGATTACCGGGCGCACCAAGAGGTCCATAGAGGACTACTTCGACAGCTCCTTCGAGCTGGAAAGCATTCTCCGGGACCGCGGGAAAATGGAACTCTACGAAAAAATCCACTCCATATCGGAAATGGCCAACATTCTTTACGTTCGTCAAAGGGAACCTCTGGGGCTCGGGCACGCGGTGCTCTGCGGAGAACCTTTTTGCAGGGACGGGTATTTTGGAGTGATCCTCCCCGACGACGTCTTTGTGTCCGACGTCGCCGTCCTGAAGCAGCTTATCGAGGTGCATCGGCGTCTTGGAGGCTCGGTCGTCGCCCTCGAGGAAATTCCGCGAAGCGAGGTGTCGCGTTACGGCATCGTGAAATCGAGGATCGAGAGCGACGGAGTGCACCGCATTATCGACATGGTGGAAAAGCCCTCTCCTGAGGAGGCTCCCGGTAATTTCGCGATTATGGGACGGTACATCCTGTCGCCCGCTATTTTCCCGCTTCTGGCGGAGGGGAGGGCGGGGGCGGGGGGAGAAATTCAGCTGACGGACGCGATGAAGCGCCTTCTGGAAACGGAGCCCATGTGGGGGCTTGTTTACAGGGGCAGACGCTTCGACTGCGGCACGCAAAAAGGATGGCTGGCGGCCAATATCCAGCTTGCGCTGGAAGACGCCGACCTGAACCCGGTCATTCTCGACATCGTCAACGCCTTTAAAGAGCGCTGACGGCAACAAATCCAATTTAATCCAATGTCAACAACGAAAAAATTAACGGGGTCAGGGGACTGCGTCCCCTGCGGGGTGTGGGGCAGAGCCCCATGGTTTGGGTTTAAGTTGTTGACATTGGTTTGATGAGGTAAGAATGACTCGATCAAAAAAAGCCCTGATCTCTCAGGGGGCAACTGGAGTCGAATTATCCAGCTAAATACACTGAACATAGCTTTTTCATGTTAAAAAAAATTTCCTTATTATACGTTTTGTTATACCGTTCCCAAGACACGCCTCCGGTTCGGCATCGAGTCTCCATCAGCCACCGAAGACTCTGACCAAAACACCCGTCTTCGTCAGTACCCATAGCAATGTTCCCAGGCTGACCGTCAGCGCCACG
>JAISSA010000061.1 GCA_031273365.1 Synergistaceae bacterium | reverse complement strand
CTCCATCTTCATCGTCGACAAACAGAACGTCGTCAGGTACGCTCACATCGTCCCCGAGCAGAAGAACGAGCCCAACTACGACGAGGCCATCAAAACTCTGAAGTCGCTGTTCTGAGGATCATAAATTTGTTTTAATAAAAATAAAGAAAAGGGGAGGCACCGTTCGTCCGCGTCCTCCCTACTTCATGGCTCCGCCCGTTATTCCATCGAAGCGCAGCGAACGTAGTTGACGCCGCTCCCGCGCGACGACCGCAGCGTCCCCTCGACGGTCACGTCGTCGTCCTCCTGCTTCGAGCGAAGCCGTTCGCGCAGGGCCTCGTCGTACACGCGCACGACCAGAAAGTCCCGTCGCGTCGCTCCGCTGTTCTCCACGTTTTCCTGCCGAACGGCAAACTGAACGTACTTGCCCGTCCCGGTCTCACCTTCGGACTTCCCCTTCAGAAAGTGAACCCTGCCCGATATTCTGACGCTGTTCTCCCAGTTTTTGTTTTCCCGGTTCAATACCCGTCACCCGCTTCCTGCTCAAGTCAGCCTAATATACCGTATTCTTCGGCTTTTAACAAATGGAGGGAGTGAGCCCCGGAGGGACGGGCCCCCCGGGTTTGAAGGCCTGCGGTCAAAGTATCTTCTGGATTTCTTCCACGTGGATGTACATCTCCCCACTGCCCAGTGAAGATTGGAGGAAGCCGAGCACCCTGAGGGGGGTCCCCTCGGGCAGGGCCTTCAACTCCTCCTGAAGAGCCGGCTGAAATGCCCGGGAAATCAGGAAATCTTTGCGAGTGCTGCCGTCGTTCCACGGAGTCTCCTGTTTAATGGAAAATGGAAAGTATTTGTCGCTTTTTCTGTCGGTCCTGATGTGATGCAAAAGCCCCGATACCGTTACAGCGTTGTTCACCTGCATGATCCCATCACCTCTCGATAGTTTTATGGTCCTGCCCTTACCTGAACAGCATTACACCGATCGAGACAGCCGCGGCGCACACGATCGCGGAGATAAGCCCCACCGCGGCGACGATCTTCTCGAATCGCGCCACCCTCCGCGTCAGAGTCTCCCTGTGTTCCCGCAAAAGCTCCTCCAGTCGCTCGCCGCGCTTTTCGCTCTCCTTTTCCATCGTTTCCTTCACCGCCGACGACAGGTCCGCCCGGGCGTCTCTCAGCACCTCCGAAACCTCGGAGGACAGCTCGCTGAGTTCCCGCGTGTGCGCCCTTCCATCGGCCCTCAGCACGCCCTCCCACGCGGGCATGGCCCTTTGCAGGGTCTCCAGGAGCCGGCGGTTTTCCGTCGCCTGTTCATTCCCGTCCCGCACCTGCGCCACGAACGCCTCCAGCAGGTCGGGCAGACGTTCCAGCCGACTCAGAACGCCGGACGTCGTCTGCTCCAGAGATCGCTGCGTCGCGCCCAGCAGGGCTGCGGTCTCCTCGGCGGTGTTTTTCAGAGATTTCAGCGCCAAAAGCATTTCTTCGACGCCCTCGTCTGTGCGTTGGGGCGCAGACTCCGCCGCGCGGAGAAGTTCCGCCGTGACGGCCTCCCTGAGCCGGGGCAGCAACGCCGCCGCCAGCTCCGCCACGATGCGCGCCGTCGTGTGGTCAAGCGGCCGCTCGTCCCGGGCACTGTCCTTCATATCGTTCCGCTCCTTTCCAAATCGCCGCGCTTCCTGTGCAGTGCGCCATCCATGGCGCGCCTCAGGCGATGCTCGGAAAACGGAGGCGCGAAATCATGCCCTTCCTGCTTCCATCTCTCGACGAGAAGGGAGCTGTCGACGGCCTGTAAACGTTCAGGCTCCGGAGGGCGGAGCCCGTCTGCGTCTGACGGCCCGCGAACGACGCGAACGGTCGCCGGAGCGGCCTCGCCACGGGAAAGCGCCGACGGGTTTTCCCTCAGGTCCTCGTCGGAGCGAAGCCGGACACACAGAGCCTCGACGTTGACGATATTTTTTTCTTCATTTTTTTCTTCCGCGGAGGCAGGAGCGCGCAGAATTTCCCTGCCCCAGAGAATGAAATCCGAGTAGCGCGCGTCATAGTTTTCGTAGAGAAACCACTCCACCTCTCCCCTGTGCCCCCGGTTCCGGATGAAGTTGTCCATGCGGTCGGGGACGTCCGTCAGCAGGTCCGTCAGGCGTCCGGCGAAGAGAGCCCCCTGACCGGAGGCCGCGATCCATCGATCGACGCGGGCAAGCGCCGCGGCGTAAGGAGCGCGCGCGATGTCGGACAGCCCCGAGTCGATGCGGGCGACGTCCAGGTGGACGACGGGCGTCCATTCCGCGAAAAGATCGTTCCAGTCGCCTGAAGGGGCGTCCGGAGAACTGCAAAAACCGTCGCTCGGCGCCACGAGGACGTCCAGCTCGCGCAGCTGGCTGTCCGGGACGGAGATTTGGACGTGAGGCAGCGCCGGAGGCGTCGCTCCGCAGAAGATCCAGTCCCGCTCGTCGATCACGAGCCCCTCTTCCGTGCGCAGCGAGTCGACGAGCGCGACGTCGTGCGCCAGCCTCGAGAGAAAGCGAAGGGAGTCGTGCCGGCGCAGCCCCAGAAGCACGACGCGCCTGCGGCCACGCAGGGCGTTCATCTCCAGAAATCGCGACTGGATGTGCTGCTCGTGAAACGCCGCCAGAAGAGGCGCGAAAATCGTGCGAGATTCGTCCTCTTCGTCGAAGGACTCCGCTTCGACGGGATTTTTGGGCTCGGGCAGGTCGTCGAAACGGTCGAAAACGTCGAAAAAATCCTCGGGAAACAGGGATTCGGCGTCGATGTCGGGCGTGGAGAAGCCGGGCATGAGGTTTCTGACTCCGCGTTCGGCCTCGCGCACGTCTGAAAGCGAGTAGCGCAACGCGGAACGGGAGACCGAGGCGTCCGTCACGAGCCTTCGGATATCGGCCAAAGCGGCCTCTTCGCGCTTCAGTTCTCCGTAGAGAGGATCGCACCAGTCCTCCCTCATCCTGTTCTCCCACCAGGTAAGGTGCCCGTTCAGGAGACGCAGGCGCTCCGTCAGCAGTTCCTCTGCCCCCGCGAGCATTTTTTCCCTGTCCACCTGCTGGTGGAAAAAGGTCCTGTGCTGCGGCCAGAACTGCAGGTTCTCGAACCAGCCTCGAATCTGCACCTGCCGTGTTTCGGGAAGCACGCAGCGATTGGGGGCGGGCAGGTCGTCGGGCGTTTCTTCGGCGCGCCCGTGAAGCGGGACTCCGAGCTTCTGCACCATCTCGCGGCAGGAGAGGCGCGCTCTGTCCATGCGTGCCGTCATCCGTGCGGCAAGCGTCGCACAGTCCGCCCCCCAGCGTTCGTAGCGGTCCTTTATGGTTCCGAGGGTATGCGTGCCCTGAATTTCCCGTTCGAGACGCCCCAGGTGCGATTCAGGATCGAGAAGGCGACGCCATTCGTTGCGTACCGCGGATATCTCCGCGCTGATCCAGCGCTGTGCGTCGCGCAGCTCGCGGATTCTTTCGAGGCGTCTGGTCCCTTCGGCCTCCGCCTGTTCCGTGGAGAGGCTGCCCAGAATCAGCCCGAGGTCGGACGCGGTGCGCGACAGGACCACGAGGGAGCGCCGGGCGCACGCTTCGAGCCCATAGCGGCTCAGGTTGGCCCTGAAGCTCTCCAGATGCCGGATCAGAGGACCGAAGTTGGAGGCGTCCCAGGCCGGGGAGTTTCTGTCGTAGAAGTGCGCCATCGCCAGCTTCGAGGAGATGGGCACGATGGCGGAATCTCCGAGGGCCCCGTGCCCGGAAGAGATGTTTTCGATGTCCTCCCGAAGCTCTCTTAAGCAGGCGGAAAGCTTGCGGCGGCGGGAAAGCACGACCCTGCCCCCCTCGGTGTCGTCCTGCTCCAGGTCGATCTGGGAAAGCAGAAAGATGATCCTCTGGTCCTGCTCCAGCACCGCCTGCAGGAGCTCGAGGTCGCTCGACTTGAAGCGGTTGCGGATGGAGGTGACGTAAAGGACGATGTCCAGAGAGGGAAGAAGGCGGCGCAGCACCAGTTCGGAGTGCTCGGGGAAGTCGCAGGCGTCGAGCCCCGGGGTGTCGATAAGGACGAGGCCCTCGGGAAGGACGGCGCCGGGGCTGCTCCACTCGAGCCTTTCGATGTTTTGTTCGTTGGCGGGATTCATGCGCTCGGAGGCCAGGCCTTCCATCCAGGCGGGGGTCAGTTCAGCCCCCGAAACGCGCCTCTTCCCGCCGTCCTTCATGACGACGACGACGGCCCGCTCGTCGCCTCTGCGGCAGCGGACCACAAGGTTGGTGGTGGCTCTCGTCTCCTCAGGCAGCAGGCGTTCCCCCATCATGGCGTTGATGAACGTGGACTTGCCGCTGCTCGTGATTCCGACGACCCCGACCTCCAGCTCCGCCCGGGCGGACGCGTGAAACAGGTTCTCGAACTGCGAAACGCGGACGGGGAGCAGATCGGTCAGTGCCCCGCCCGCCTCCGATGTCGCCGCGGCGTTTGAAAGCGAGCGGATCACGTCGGTCAGGCACGCCTGGAGAGCCTCTGCGGGATCGGTCAGATCGCCCTCGCGGAGAAGGCGGCGGCCGCTTTCGTCAGCTTCTGCGTCTTCTTTTATAATGTACGACTTTGTGTACGATTTTTTTGTATGCGATTTCTTTGTATACGATCTGGAGTTTTCCGATAAAAGCCCGTTTTGCAGGATCAGGCTTCCCATCCGATGCCGGAGACGCATCGCCTCCGCCTCCATCTCCCGGACATCGGTGACGTCGGAGGCGACGCCGATACGGCCCATCGTCTGACCGTGTCGGTTCGTGGGAGAAAGCGCGCGCGTCTCGAGGATTCTGTCCCTGCCGCAGCGATCCCTGTACCGATATTCCTGTAGACGCTCGTCTCCTTTGTGGACCGCGCTCACCCATTGCGCGAGGTCGGGATCGCCAGCGAGCGCCCTGCTGAAAGCGCTGTTGAACAGGTCCGTCCGCCCCTCTTCGTCGCAGTGAAACACGGGCTCCGACGTCGCGTCGAGCATCTGCGTCGCCAGGTACAACTGCCTTTCCAGCGACTCGCAGCGCTCCTCCGTTCGGGACAGGCTGGAGGAAAGCCTTTTTTCCCGGTCTTCCGCGGAGGCAAGGCTTTTTCGTAATTCTCGCAGTTCCTGCGCCGTCTGCGCCGGGCGGGGCGGCGGCGTCCGGAATGTTTGCGCGCCCGGGGTCTCCACGCCGATCATGTGCCGTATTCGACCCTCTTTGTCGCGGATGCAGAAAGCGTCGAGGCAGAAGGGGCGGTATTGTCCGTCTCCGCAGTACAGCCTGTGTTCGAGAGAAAATCGCGTGCTCCCGCTTTCGAAAAGGTGCCGTCGAAGCTCCCTCCCAACGTCGTAGTCGTCGGGGTGATAAAGCTCGAACCACTGTTCCAGCGTGTGGGGCAGAGTCTCCGGCGTCAGGCGAACCTGCCGGGCGAATGAATCGGAACAGCGTATTCGCTGCGTATCGAAGTCGACGTCAAAAACCCCTCCGTCGGTCAGGTTCAGAAACTGCTGCCAGATGGCGTTATCCTCCATATTGCGTTATCTTCCATATTCTGTCTGTAACCGCGATTCTGTCTGTAACCGCAATGGCATCTGAGCTGGAAATTGAGCTGGCAATCGAGGCTGCTGAGGCTGCGCCTGCGCCTGCGGTTGCGATCGCCTCCGGGTCATCTCCTGCGTTTCATCGTCGATGGAGTCGACGACGGTAAGGCGAACGATTCCCGCCGGAACGGACTCTTCCTGAGACTGAGGCCGCGACTGTGACTGCGATTGCGAATTTCCCGCCGTCAGTCGTCCGGGGGCGGCCCCCATGCGCGTCATGGCGTCGATGAGCGCGGCCGTGCGGCTGCTGAGCTGCGCCTTCTGATCCGCGGGCTTCATCCCGGCGTCCGCCCAGGTCGAGACGCGAAATCTCAGGGCAGGGTCCTTTTCCAGGAGCAGGACGCATTTCTGGAAGTTCGCCTCGTACCCCTTCAGGGGAACGGACGAGCCAGGGGCGAACTTTACGGGAAATTCGAGGCGCCCGGAGCGGTCCACGAGGTGCAGCAGGTCCAGCACCTGAGCCTCCGTCTCCCACGTCGGGTCGGAAACGGCGACGACCGGCGGAGGAGCGGCGCTACCCTGCGGCGATTCGACGATCAGCAGGCGAAAAATGCGCCCCCCCCCGGCGTCCTGCATGATCCGGACGTCGCGGCCCGGCCGCCTCAGCCTGCCGACGATCACGCTCCCGCCCAGCGCCGAATTTTCCTGAAAGACGACCTCGCCTCCGGCTTTTTTCAGGGCCGACAGAAAACGCGCGCCCAGAGCGGACCTGGAAAGGGGGCGGCCCTCCGTCTTATAAAGAATGTCGACGTGCCTGCCGGAAGTCTGTCCGTCGAGGGGAAGAAAATCGAAATCCTTTCCGCGCGGAAGCTCCGTGGAACGTTCTCCGCTGCTGTACGAAACGATCCGGTACCCGGCGGGCCGGGGAAAGAGGGCATGATCCCGTGAGCCCCGAACGTCGGACAGAGCGAACGCCGCAGCGGCATACAGAACGATGCCTGCGGTCGCGATAAAAATCCTGCGAAGCATAAAGGTCACCTCCCGATTAAAAAAATCTCCCCTGAATCTCAGGTTTCAGGCGGAACGCGCTCCTGCCCGATATAATACCAGACATGCCGCGCAGAGGGTGTATCGTTTGATATATGGATTATTTTTTACCCGGCTCCCGCAGCTGCGCGAGTGCCCCGACTTCGCCCCGGAGGCCCTTCGGGTGGAGCAGGCGACGGGCCCCGGATAATGACCGGGGCCCGCGGGCTTCATCAGGGAGTCGTTTCGGAGAGCTGATGCGTCGTGTCTCTTTGTTTCAGGGCGGTACGCTGTTTGAACCAGATCGCCGCCAGGAACACTGCGCCGACCACGTTGGCGGAGAGCGAGGGGTAGAGGACCAGAAACGGAATGGAGAAAAGGAGGAGGCGTTCCAAAACGTTCAGGTCGTCGATCAGAAACCCCTGAACGGCGGCCGCGAGGCCCACGATACCCATGAAGGCCGTCGCGCAGCCGAGGGCGATGTGAAAAACGTCGCCCTGCAACAGCAGGTAGGGATTGTAGACGAACGTATAGGGAACGATGAAACCCGCCACGGCGACGATCAGTGCGGTAAAGCCCGTCTTCAGGGCATTGGACTTCGCTATTCCCGCGGCGGCGTAGGTCGCCAGCGCCACGGGCGGAGTCACGTCCGCCAGAACGCCGAAATAAAGACAGAACAGATGGGCGGACATCATGGGAACGCCCATCGTCGAGAGCGCCGGAGCCGCCAGAGTCGACGTGATGATGTACTGGGCCGTCGTGGGGACCCCCATCCCCAGGATGATCGATCCGATCATCGTCAGGAACAGAGCCACCGGCAGGACCCCTCCGGAGAGGCTGAGCACGAAGGACGAGAACAGAAGCCCCACCCCCGTGATTCCGATGACCCCTATCATGATGCCCGAACAGGCGCAGGCCGCCGCCACCTCGACGGCACCGAGACCCCCGTCGATGAGGGTGCGAAGGATACGGGGCAACGTCATGCGATGCTCGGCCCTTCCAAACCAGGAGACCACGACCAGAAGGATGATGGACCAGAAGACGGCTTTGACCGGCGAATATCCAAGCGCCAGAAAGACAACCAGCAGCAGAATGGGCAGCAACAGGTGCCAGCCCTGCTGCAGGATCGGTCCGATTTTGGGCACGGATTCGGCGTCGAGGCGCTTCATGCGGCGCTTGCCCGCCCTGAAATGCACCATCATGATGATGGAAACGAAGTAGAGCGTTGCGGGAATGGCCGCAGCCACGACGATTTCCCAGTACGCGATCCCAAGGAACTGCGCCATGATAAACGCGGCGGCTCCCATGACCGGCGGCATAACCTGTCCGCCCGTGGAGGCGGCGGCGACGATGGCCCCGGCAAACTCCGGTCTGTATCCGGCCTGCTTCATCAGGGGAATCGTGAACGCGCCCGTGGTGACGGCGTTGGCGACTGAACTGCCCGATACCGTGCCCATCAGGGCACTGGCCACGACGGCGGCCTTGCCGGCCCCGCCCTGACTGCGGCCCGTCAGGGCTACCGCCAGGTCGATAAAGAACTGCCCCGCCCCCGAGGTGTTGAGAAAGGCTCCGAACAGGACGAACAGAAAGATAAACGACGCGGATACCCCGAGAGGAACGCCGAAAATGCCGTCCGTCCTCAGGTACATAAAGGGCGCCAGCTCCGTGACCGGGAAGCCGCCGTGCGCGAGGATGCCGGGCAGCCAGGGTCCAAAAGTCGCGTAGGCGATCGCGATCATCGCCATGATCGGCAGAGGCCAGCCCATGGAACGTCGCGTCCCGTCCAGAACCAGAATCGTCATGATCACGCCCCAGGCGATGTCCGACGTAATCGCCGCCCCCTCGCGCATCGCGATGGCCTCCCAGTTGATCAGGGTGTTGAGGCATCCCGCGACAAGCACCCCCGCGAGGAGCCAGTCCCAGACATCTATTTTATTTTTGGGGCGATTTTTGGTTACAGGGTAACGCAAAAACAGGATGGTGCCCATAAAAAGCCAGTGCCAGCCGCGCTGATACATTGCGGCAAGCTGCCCAAAGGCTGCCGTGTACAGGTGGAAAAGGGACGCCGTCAGCGCCAGAGCGGAGAGTACATAATTCTGCCAGCCCTGAAGTTCCCTCTTCCTGCCCTCCACTTTTTCGAGCAATGCCTCCGGAACGGGGACAGCGCTCTCCGGAGCGTTCCGTGCACGCGCGTTTTCCGTCATCTCTCGACCTCCGTTTCATTAAAAATCAGGGGGGCAGGGCTCGCCCGGTTGCTTCGCAATCCTCGCTGGCCCCCCTGAAACCCCCTGCACCAGCCGTTTTTACCTGACATCGACGCCCTGTTCTTTGAAGTATCTGACCGCGCCCGAAGCGAAGGGAATGATTCCGACGCCTGCCTCCGGCGGCGTGAAATGGCTGGCCTGTCTGGTCACCTTCATGAAGGCTTCCCTGTTGTCGATCATGGTTTTGACGAGGTCGTGCGCCAGTTTCTCGTCCATGTTCTCGTGCACGACAAGGTAGTTGCCGTCCGCGATGGTCAGCACGTCGGCGTCCTGTTTGGGATACATCCCGGCCTTCATCGTGTAGGAGAAGAGGAAGGGATTGTCCTCTACGACTTTTTTGACGACGTCTTCGGGAAGGGGAATCAACACGACGTCGTGTCCCGCGACAACCACGAGAACAGCCGAGCCTGGCGCGTCGGAGTTCCAGAACACGGCGTCGAGGTTGCCGTCCTTAAGTGCGGTGACGCCCTCCGGCTGCGTCAATTGCTGTTTTTGAAGATCTTTATCGGGATCCATGCCCGCGGCCTTCAGGATCATGAGCGTCAGAACCTGGTCTCCGCCGCCCGGCGCTCCGAGCGAAACCCGTTTGCCCCTGATGTCCTCGAACTTCGTAATGCCCGTTCTGGTGGTGGTCACGAGATGGTGAGGAGCGGGGTACATGTTCATGAGCGTTCTGAGGGGCAGTTTGCCGTCCTGCTCAAAGGCTTCGACGCCGTTGTAGGCCTGCCAGAGGGTCGAGCCCATGCTCATGCCAATCTGAGCCCTTCCCGAGGCCACAAGACGACAGTTTTCCTTGGAGGCCGCCGTCGAACGCGAGGTCGCGCGGACGTCGATGCCCGCGTTGTTGAAGACCTCCGCCATCACGCTGCCCAGTGGATAATAGGTACCGCCCACGCCGCCGGACCCGATCGTGACAAAAGTCGCAGCCCAGGCCGCCGACGCGATGATTGCCGCAACCACTACAACCCCGAGCATAAAAACGCGTTTCTTCATACCAACACACACCTTTCATTTTGTACCGGGAAAAACCCGGCACGCGAACGAAGCGCACGACGCTCGCCTCGCTGACGTCCGCGCGCTGCCCCAGCTGAGCGGCCGTCATGAAGGCGACGGCTTCGGGGGCGCTCATGATCGTCGTCGCGATATGCCTTTGTACCGGCGACATTTCGCCGCTTTTTTCCACAATCAGCTCCCGAATGTCCAAAAGGACCTCCTCCGGCGCGTGTTTTGCCTGTTCTGC